>JAQUNG010000008.1 GCA_028717725.1 bacterium
GAAGAAGGAAGCCTGAGGTGCGACGCGAACATATCAATAAGGCCCAAGGGAGATTCGGGACTGGGGACAAAGACAGAAATAAAAAACCTCAACTCGTTTGCCAACGTAAAAAAATCACTGGAATATGAAGCCGAAAGACAGCGGAAAATACTTGGAGGGGGAGGCCGGATAGTCCAGGAAACGCTGCTGTGGGATGCTGCTCGCGGGAAAACGGTGTCGATGAGGAACAAGGAGGAAGCGCATGACTACAGATATTTCCCTGAGCCGGATCTTGTGCCCGTGGTGCTGGATGACGAGTATTTTCAGAAAGTCGCGGAGGGAATCCCGGAGATGCCGGATGCCAAATATGAAAGGTTTATGGCTGAATATAAACTTTCCGAATACGATGCGGGAGTGATGACAAGCGATAAATATCTGGCAGATTTCTTTGAAGAAACCTCAAAACAAGGAGCCGATTCCAAAAAAGTCGCGAACTGGATTATGGGCGATTTTTTAAAAGAGGTAAATGCTGCAAAAATCGGGATACGCAATATAAAAGTGAAACCTTGCTCTCTCGCAGAGCTGATAAAACTTATAGATAAAGGGACCATAAGCGGGAAAATAGCGAAAGATGTTTTTTTCGAGATGTTCGCATCAGGAAAATTTCCCGGAGATATTATACGGGAAAAAGGCCTGGTTCAGATTTCGGATGAAAATGAAATCGGGTCGGTTATTGAAAACGTGTTGAAAAATAATTCCAAAGTTGTTGAAGACTATAAAAGCGGAAAAAAATCCGCGGCCGGTTTTATAGTCGGCCTTGTAATGAAAGCAAGCAAGGGTAAAGCGAATCCAAAACTTGTAAATGAACTTTTGAAAAAGAAGCTGGATGAATTATAATAAAGAGAGAAAGTTATTAAGTTGCTAAATTATTGCGTTACTGAGAAAAAGCAAAAAAAGTTGATGAGTATAAAGTTAATAACTTAATAACCAATAACTAACTAACCAAATCCCAAAGGATTTTATGTCTCTGTTCGGAAGAAAGAAAAGTCCGGCGGCTCAAACCAAAAAGTCCAACATACCGGATGGTCTTTGGATAAAATGCAAAGGGTGTAACGATACCCTTTACACCAAAAAACTGGATGAAAACGGTAAAGTTTGCCCTAAATGCGGATTCCATTATCCGCTCAGGGCGTTTGAACGGATTGACATCACTGTGGATAAAGGAACGTTTGAAGAGATAAACGCCGGATTGCGGAGTATAGATTCTCTTGATTTTTTCGATTCCAAAAAGTATGAGCATAGGATAAAACAGGCGGAAGAAAAAACAAAAATGAAAGAAGCCGTTATAACAGGGACGGCTCAAATCGAAAAAATAAAAATTGCTTTGGGGGTAATGGATTTCAGTTTTATGGGCGGAAGCATGGGGTCTGTTGTCGGCGAAAAAATAACGAGACTTATTGAATTTGCCGCAGATGAGGATCTTCCTGTTGTCATATTTTCGACATCGGGAGGAGCGAGGATGCAGGAGTCGACACTTAGCCTTATGCAGATGGCTAAGACAAGCGCTGCTCTTGCGCGCCTTTCCGAAAAAGGGTTATTTTATATTTCTGTTTTGGCCGATCCCACCACCGGAGGGACGACGGCGAGTTTTGCGTCGCTCGGCGATATTATCATAGCGGAACCGGGTGCCCTGATAGGTTTTGCTGGGCCCAGGGTCATAAAGCAGACCATCCAGCAGGAATTGCCGTCCGGTTTCCAGAGATCCGAATTTTTACTTGAGCACGGGCTTATAGATATCATAGTGAAAAGGGAAGATCTCAGGAAAACAATAGCTTCTATTTTAAAATTTGCCGTTAAATGACCTACCGCGAATTTCTTTTTGAAATCTCGGCATACCGTAAATTCGGTATACGGCTTGGACTGGAAAATATCCGGCGCCTGATGGAAACTCTCGGTTCTCCACAGAAAAAACTCAAAATCATACATGTGTCCGGCACCAACGGCAAAGGCTCTGTTTCCAATTTCCTGATGACGATATTAAACGCTTACGGGTTCAAGACAGGTTTGTTCACTTCTCCTCACCTGTGTTCTGTCAGGGAAAGGTTTATAATAAACGGCAGTCCTGTGTCCCGGAAAAACCTCTCCGCCGTTTACTGTATGGTTAAAAAAGCCTGCGAAACAATCGGGGAAAACCGGGATTTCAACCCGACATATTTTGAGATTATGACGGCGATGGCTATAGTGTATTTTAGTCTCGAAAAAACGGATTACGCCGTGCTTGAGACGGGGTTAGGCGGCAGACTTGATGCCACGAATATTTTTGCCGATATACTGTGCATAATTACCACTATTGCTAAGGATCACACGGAACATCTCGGCAACTCGGTTGCCGAGATCGCGCATGAGAAAGCCTCTATAATCAAATCCGGGAGCAGGGTCGTTGTGGGCAACGTCCCGCGCGCGGCGCTGAAAGTTATAGAGAAAACATGCAGAAAATTAAAAGTTATGCCTAAAGTAATGGGCAGGGATTATAATGCCGATTTAAAGAAAAACGCGCTAAATGGTTCAGAATTTGATTTTACCGCCGGAAGTTTAAAAATAAGAGACCTGGAACTGCGAAAAACCATAGGTTCAAATCAGGTTGAGAACGCGGCTGTCGCCATTATGGGGATTAATGAAATACTTCCAATGGATGAAAAACATATCAGAAGTATAAAAGAAGCGTTCTGGCCCGGCCGGTTTGAAATTTTACGCAGAAAAAGCAGTATAATTGTGATTGATTGCGCGCATAATCCCCAAGGAATGATAACGTTCAGGAAGAATTTGGCGCTTTTTGGCAAAAAAACAAAATTCGCCCTGATATTCGGTGTCTTGAAAGATAAGGATTACGGGGAAATGATAAAAGAAATTCCTTTTGAATGTTTTAGTTCCGTCACTGCGGTTGTTCCTCCTGTCCCCGACAGGGCATTGGACACCGGCGCGCTTGCGGAATTGTTAGGGGAAAAATCAGGGAAGGTTCCCGTAACGGAAAGCGGATCTTTGGAAAAAACGATAAGGCATTATCTGGGTAAAAAAATGAATATTGCCGTTGCCGGCTCACTTTTTTTAGCGGGTGAAGCGAGAAAGATACTTGGGTTGTCCCCGTCAGATTGAGTTAAAGGCAAAGAGCCGCTCCGAGTAATATGCCCTCATCCGAAACTGTAATTTTATCTATCGCGAATATATCCATTGCGCATAGCAGTATCAATACGCCTGAACATATTATGTCGGCTCTTTCCGGCTCTACGCCTTTTATCTTTTTGATTTCTTTGACCGTTAATGAGGAAAGTTTTCTGAATATGTGTGTTATTCTGTCTTTTGAGAGCGTGTAACCCTGGACTTTTTCCCTGTCATAGATTTTTTTCCCTATGTCTATTGCGGCAAGCGTGGTGCATGTGCCGCCGATAGCCGCGCATTTTCCGGGGACTTTTAAAACAGCGGGTTTTTTAATTTTTGATTTAATGAAACGGACAGCGTTTCCGACCGCAGTGTCTTTACACGGAGATGAATTCAGAAATTTTTCCCTGAGGCCCACGCATCCCACATCAATGCTCCTGAGGTTTGAGGGAGATGAACCTATTTCAGTGCTTCCTCCGCCTATATCTATGAAGAACATCTTTTTTGCGCCTAGTGATTTTTTTGCTCCGCAAAACCCGAGAAGAGCTTCTTTTTTGCCGGATATGATATTGATTTTCGCGCCGACAAGATGCTCCGCTTTTTCAAGAAACAGCGATGCGTTGTCCGCTGTCCTCAGAACTTTTGTCCCTATCGCTTTTATTTCAGGGCTGTATCGCGCTGTCCGTTTTATATATTTTTTAAGACAGGTAATGGTTTTTATGATGCCCGCTTTCGCGATGACGCCTGTCTTGGCAGTGTGTTTTCCCAGTCGTGTGATTGCGGCGGCGGATTCTATGAGCCGCATATCTTTTTTTCGGTAAAGCCCGTATCTTGTGGAATTGGTCCCGATGTCTATCACAAGAATATATGCTTTTTTCATAAAAATATGATAGCAGATATGATGAAGGTGTTTAATAAGAAAATATCGCAGCATTCGCGCTTTTGAAAAATATTAACCGCGCCCGCCGGGAAAAGCGGGAGGGCAAAGATAATAACAGATGAAAGAAAGTAAAAAATGATGGAAGATGAGAACCGATGTCTCTTAAAAAAATGCAAAGGCGCAAAGATTCGCAAATCACGAATTCACATTTTGTGCTATCATAGCCTAAACAGTTGTAATTTAAGATTGAAATCGGGGATTTGAGCATTATAATGAGTTTAGAAGCGGAATAAAAAATATACTTACATATTATTGGATAGTAAAAGCCTATGAAGAAAATTAATTTTGTTTTAATACTGATTGTTTTGGGTTTTTTGTCAGGTTGCACCTTTAGTGCGACGGATTGGGAAATCCGGAATCCCTATTCGGAGATAGACTGGACAGAATATAAACAGTATAAAGCAAACTTCCATACTCATACCGTTTACTCCGATGCCGATTCCGCGCCGCATGAGGTTATAGACGCTTATAAAAAATTAGGGTATCATATCCTGGCTCTTACCGATCACGACTCCGACCATTATGCCGCCCGGCCCAAAATTCTTTACCCGTGGACCGAACTGAATGCCATATACAACGAAATTAAAGACAAACCCAATCCTACATGGAGATGGAAGGGTATGCCATACAGGGATATTTCTGTTGTATGGCAGGACAGAAATCCGGATGAACTGAATATGATTTCCATACCCGGAACGGAAATTAGCAGGTCCCATCACATTGGGAGTTTGTTTAACGATTATGCCGGCAACACCTCTTCGGAAAAGACAGCCATTGAGGAAATCGGACACCATGGCGGAATAGCCATTATGTTCCATCCGGGAAGATATAGTAAGACTGTAGAATGGTATGTGGGAATATACCGTAATTATCCTTATCTGATAGGGCTTGAAATTTACAATCAGGGGGACCGCTATCCAAATGACCGAGATACATGGGACGCCATATTGACCGGTATCATAAAAGAACGCCCTGTCTGGGGGTTCTCCAATGACGATATGCACAACCCGAAAAAAGAGCTCGGGCGCAATTGGAATATTATGCTGTTGCCGGAACTGTCTTCGGAATGGGTTCGCAGAGGTATAGAAAACGGTATGTTCTTCTTCGTTTATGCGCCGGACGGACATAACGGCCCGTCTCCTCCCGTTATCAGGTCTATAACTGTTAATCCGCAAAAGGGTACTATCTGTCTTGATGTGACAGGACATGAAAGGACAGAATGGATATCGGAAGGTAAAATCGTTTATCAGGGAGACAGCGTTGATTTAAACGAAATTCCCGGTCTCGGCGTGTATATAAGAGCCGTAGTTTACGCGGCGGATAGCAATACTATCGTGGGAACCCAGCCGTTTTGTGTTAAATCTCCGGCTAAATAATATATGGAAATTAAAAAGTTTAAATCGAAAATAGTTTTTTGTTTCACTATCAGCATATTACTGCTTCTTCTGTTTCCTGCGTCTTCTCCTGCGGCGGAAGAATTGCAGAGCGGCGTTCATCACGGCAATATAATCATAAGCGTCGGTGTCGCTATATTAGCCGCTACCGTGGTGGCGTATATCGGCAACCTGTTGAAACAGCCTTTACTGCTTTCATACATAGTCGCCGGTATTATAATCGGCCCGGGAATCGGATTCGGGCTGATCAGGGACATAAACGAAATCGAAACAATATCTCGTTTCGGGCTGATACTTCTTCTGTTCCTGATAGGATTTGAAATCAATATAAAGAAACTGAAGGGAGCCAGGAAATCATTGCTGGTCGGCGGTTTTACGCAGTTCCCTATAACGTTTATCATAGGGGTTGGATTTTTTTTCCTGTTGGGACATACGTTTGACGGCGGGAAATACGGTATTTTTTATCTTGCCGCCTGCTGTGGGCTGAGCAGCACAGCTATAGTCGTCAAACTTTTGTACGGAAAGTTTGAACTGGACACTCTTGCTGGAAAAATATCAATGGGGATCCTTGTGTTCCAGGATATATGGGCCATTGTGTTGCTGGGGATACAGCCGAACCTGTCAAGCCCGGACATTTTACAGATCCTTTTCTCATTCGGCAAAGGGGTTTTTCTCGTTGTTTTCACTATGCTTATAAGCAAATATATTCTGCCTCGTATTTTCAGATCGATAGCGAAACTGCCCGAACTTGTCCTTGTATCTTCACTGGGCTGGTGTTTTCTTGTCTGCGGAATGGCTTCCATTTTAAATTTCTCGCTTGAGATGGGGGCTTTGATAGCGGGTGTCGCGATATCGACATTTCCCTATAATTTCGATGTGATGACTAAAATCGTCAACATAAGGGTTTTTTTTGTAACGCTTTTTTTTGTTTCGCTGGGAATGCAGGTTCCGAATCCTTTCGGCAATCCGTCTGTCCTGCTGATAGCCATAACCGCTTCGGTATTTTTAGTTGTGTCCCGTTTCCTTTCAATATTCCCCGTGCTCTACCTGTTAAGAAACGGTTTGCGGGTTAGTTTGTTAACTTCCGTCAACTTATCGCAGATGAGCGAATTTTCACTGGTGATAGCTTCTCTCGGCGTGGCAGTCGGACACATAAACAGGAATGCGATGGCGGTTGTAATATTTATCTTTGTTATAACCTCGAGCCTGTCAACTTATATGATTAATTATAACGATTCAATACAGAAATTTCTGGCTTCACTATTGAGAAAGGCCGGTATAAAAGATATCCTGCCTGACGAAAAGCAGAATACCGGGACGAGTGACATGGAAATCGCCCTGCTTGGATTTCATCAAAATGCAAGTTCTCTGTTATATGAATTGCTGTCGGCCGGCCGGGACAACACACATAGTATGCTTTTTAAAGATAAAATAGTGGTCGTGGACTTTAATCCGGAAATATATGAAGCTCTCAGGAGCATGGGTGTTAAAGTCGTTTACGGCGATATAAGCCATTTCGATACGCTTCACCGCGCGGGAATCCATGACGTTAAAGCAGTAATATGTTCAATACCGGATACTATGTTGGTCGGAACCGATAATTTAAAAATTATTAAACATATAAAAAGTATATGTCCTCGGGCAAAAATAATAGTTACGGCTGACAATATCGATAAAGCATTGAAAATGTATGCCGAAGGGGCGGACTACGTTTTTATTCCGCGGATACTTGCCGCAAAAAATCTTGCGGCGATAGTCGAAATGATATTGGAAAATAAGCAGGAACAAATGGCGGCTGTTGTCGGTAAAGAAGTCGAAATGTTGAAAACCCGGACTGAGATAATATAAAGGGGTCAGACCTTGAAATGTGAAATGTTGACGATTATCCTGTGCTTGAGTATATGAGGATTAACATCCTGAATAAAGATAGTATTCCCTTTATTTTAATTTATGTACGTCAATTGCTGAAAAATGCGCAGAACTTTGGATAATAAAACCCCGCTTCCCATCAAATGGGGTTAAGGTGTGAAAATTTATGGATTGCGAAGCGGTTATATCATTGATGTGATCCAAAAATAAGAGAAAAAATGAAGAAAATATTTTGGATAAAGAAATTTTCCGATTATCGATATCATTTAATCCATAGGCAAAGGGCAAAATGTATACTTAATAACATAGAATCGCAAAAAGGAAAGCTGGATCCTAGTCTTATAAAATTGTCAGACGAATATGCCAACGATGTTTTCGGATGGAGAGGTTATGCTCCATGGCTTTACGTTTATAGCGCTATATCTCAGTGCTTTAAAGAAGGTTGGATACCGGATAATTATTATGGAAAGGTTGTCATTCCGGCAACCAAAAGAGAGTACGGAAAAATATCTGATTTAAAAGCTCTGGCAAGCAAGCTGTTTAAAGACGATCTGGTTCCCGATGTATGCTACTACGTAAATGGATTATGGCTTTCGAATAGCTATGAAGTTATACGTGGAGAAAAAATTAAAGATATCCTTTTTAAAGATTCGGGAAAGGTTGTATTTAAGAGAGACTGTTCTCTTCAGGGAAAAGGAGTTTTTATCCTTGATAGGATTTCTTTTGACCCAAAGACGACAAAGCATTTGGGAAACGGTGTTTTCCAGATTTATATTAAGCAACATCAATTATTTGAAGAATTTGTTGCAAATTCTGTGTCCACTTTGCGCATGACAACCATACTTGAAGACAGCGGATGTGTTTCTCTTCGGGCATGTTATTTGAGGGTTGGGCTTAACGCGGATACACATGTCAAATCTTCATCTCATATTCGGATTCCAGTCGATCTCGCAAAAGGGGAACTTGATGCAAAAGGGTATTTAGCCAATTGGCTTGTCGTAGACAAGCATCCCGACACCAAAACAATATTTAAGGGGAAAAAAATACCCAGTTTTGATAAATGTATTTCCACCGTTTTAAATCTTCATAAATCAATACCGTTTATCCGTTGTGTCGGGTGGGATGTGGTTGTTGACAGGAATAATAACGTCAAGGTAATGGAGTGGAACGGCGGACATAATGATATTAAGTTTTCAGAAGCAACTCAAGGACCATGTTTTGCCGATTTGGGATGGGAACGTCTGTGGCGAAATAGTTGAAATATTCGATGGCAACGTTGGCGGAAATTATCCTGTGCTATGGAAAATACAGGGACCCTTGCCGGATAAAAATTACTATATCCTTGCAAAATATATATTTGTATTTGGGGAAATAGTTTTTCAGTGTTTGCCCTGACCCCTATGTGGTTCTGATTTTTTTTGAGCAATAGAAAATAGACCGTTCCGCATGTTGCGGAACTCTGTCCCGCTGGGCGGGACTGGTGGAGCCGATGGGAGTCGAACCCACGGCCTCTAGAGTGCGATTCTAGCGCTCTTCCATCTGAGCTACGGCCCCTTTGTAATCCGAAGAAAGCAATATAATATAAAATGCGAAACCGCACAAGAATAAGTTTGCAATAAGTATTTAATAACTTTGATTTTATGCTTGTTTGATGTATGATTTTCTGATAGATGAACAGGCTTTTATACCCATTTTTTTTTCTGTTTCTCTTTGTCTGCACAATGGCGTTTTGCGTAAAAAAAGTCGTTATTGCGCCTGATGAGGAAACATTCCTTTATTATCTCGGCGAATGGTCTCCCGAAAATAAGTTCCCGATTTTCATCGGAGAGAGCGGTTACTCGCAGAAGTTCATTTCGGCATACGGACCTGATACTGTAGAAAAGACGGGCAAAAAAAATATAGGAGGCATAACCGAGGATAATATTTTCAGGGCATTAGCTTCTTCCCAGACCGCGAAAGGCATAAAAAGCATTTCTTCAGGTGAAGGATTTAAAAGCTATTATAAAATGCTTAATAAGGGAAAAGCTGTTGACGGAATAGTCATTATGAGCCGGAATTCGAAGGAAGCTATGGCGGGAGCCGCCCTGGCTGCTTTTTATAAACAGGATGTTTTTATGTTTGATTGCGGCCGTTCTATGGATGATAAAATTTCGTTTGACGGAGTCGACGGACTGAGAAATTCCATCCTCCAGTTCATCCGGGACAGGGGATACGAGTATTCAGGTCGAAAAGGCATCGAGTATATTACAATCGCGCGAGATATGCCTTATATCTATGAACGCAGTATGAGCGTTGATGACGCTATAGGGCGGGAAAAAATGACTGATTCCGATGTATATGCTTTTGTCGGCAGGATTGTTGAGGTCGAAGAAGGGGCTTCTTTGTACCAGGCGATGTGTTCGCTCTTTCTTGAAGCCGGAAGATCGCTTTTCTTTGATTTATGGACTCCTGACTGGAGACTTCCGGCGGGTTACGGAGCATGGATGTTGTTTGACAGGATGGTAACGCTGAATGTTTCCGTTCCTCAGGCTGATATAGGTTCATGGCGAAAAATTACAAAGGGCGGTTTAGCGGCGAATTTTATATGGGTTAACACGGGCGGTGGGCCCAAAGACTGGGGCGGAAGCGGAACTCCGGATGATATCCCGTCGGGCAGGCCATGCTGCGTTTATTTCGCTCACAGTAATTCCGCGCGCGACCCGAGGGATAAAGATACAATATGCGGAAGATGGCTGAGGCAGGGGGCTTATTTTTATGTAGGGTCTATTTTTGAGCCGTATGCGCAGTCTTTCCAGTTTTCATATTATGCTGTAAAAGACCTTGTAGAGGGAAAATCTTTCGCCCAGGCTTTCCAGACGAAAAGAGGGCTTTTTAAAGGAAGGTTCGATATTCCGTGGAAGCATATTTATATAGGGAATCCGAGAGCGCGTCTTATTATAGGGAATGATGCCGACACACAGTACGTCCTGTTCAGAAAAATCTTTCTGGAAATAAAAAGAGGCAATTTTTATTCGTCGAAAGATATGCTCGAAAAACACATACCGGATTTTTCGGATCCGTATATGATTTTACAGGCCGAAAATTTTCTCAGAGAAATTTATCTGTTCGATTTTTACAGGGGAATTGATTCCGCGGCAGCTCTGAATGATGGAAAAGAAGTGGAGCAATGGATGCTGAATCTTACGCCTGAGATAATACGCAAAAAGAACGGGATTTTGAAAAAGGAAGGGGATCTTTTTATATTTTATCTCAAAAACAGGTATTACAGCGCGGAAAATACCGTTCTGAAAAAAATCATACGCGGCCAGATTGATGAGGTTGAAAGTTATCTGCGGTATGTCGGCAATATCCGTGTTTTCGGACCGTTCGAAAATTCGTCCGGCGCGGAGGAGGCGGGTATTACGGATATTGACAATATGACAAAAATGGATACGGCATATGACATTTGGGGAAGGAAAATAATCCTGCCCGCGGGCAAAAAAACATATCTCCTAACAGCGGATATTTATTCGGATAAAGAATGCACGGCGGATATAAAGATCGACGGGAGCGCGAATTTAAAGGTTTTATATCTAAGAGGCGCTAAAATGCCGGAAGCCTCCAGGCTTTATATTAAAAAAGGCGATAACAGGGTTTGTTTTATTGTTGAAACGCCGGAAGATAAAGAAAAAGCGAGTTTCGGCTGTGTTCTCTCGGATGCGTCGGGAAGATATCTGCCTGGACTGAGGTATCCGGACTGAAAAATAAAAACTGGGAGGAGGCAAAATGACGGATAAACTTTTAAAAACACTTGTTAACATAGATGAACTTGGGCCGATACTGGTAAAAGTATCTTTCTGGGCTGTTTTGATAACAGGAGTGTTTTTTTTGTTTTACACCGCGAATTTCAGAGGATTGGATACGGAAGATTCTATGGAATGCGCCCAAATCGCGAGAAATATCTCTTCAGGCAGGGGATTTTCGACGGGTTTTATTACTCCGCTGTCTCTCAGCCATTATAGCAGTATTAAAAATACAGGGGACTCTTTGCCGGAGAATTTTCCGGACATTTCAAATCCGCCTTTGTACCCGCTCTGGCTTTCGCTTGTATTCCTTTTACTGACCCCCTCCATGACATTCAGCGGCTATGCCGCGCATGCGGATAAAATAGTGTCTTTGCTGGGTTCGGGAGTATTTTTTATCGCGACGGCGGTTATTGTCTATTTTTTTGCGAAAAAAATATTTGATAAAAAAACGGCATATTTAAGCATTTTGCTGTATATAATGTGCCTGAACCAGTTAAAGATCGCTATAAGCGGCGATTCTCTTGCCATGCTGACTTTTCTTACAACAGCTTTCCTTTACTCTTTATATGCTGCGGACGGGAAAAATACCGCAATGTTTATTTTTTCCGGTGTGCTTGCGGGGTTATGTTTTCTCGCGCGCTACAGTTTTGCGCTGTTTTTATTTCCCGTTTTGGTTTATTACGCGGTCTCTTTCAAAGAAAAAAGACTGTTATTTTCATCAGTGTTTATTTCCGCGTTTCTCGTTACGATTCTGCCGTGGCTTATCCGCAATACCATTGTAACGGGAAATCCGTTTTTTTCTTTAGGGACATACAATATTTTTGCATATACTAATACATTTTTTGCTCATCAGTATCTGCGGAGTTTCAGCCCGGAAGCATTGTCCAGGCCTGTGAGTTTAGCGGCTATTCTGGGCAAAACAGCGTCCGGATTGAAATCGGGATATTTTTCGCTGATAAATCTGTCCGATAACTTTCTGATATGTTTTATTGTCGTATCCGTGTTTTACGCGTTTGCGGATGCGAAAATCAACAGGTTCAGGTTTCTGGTGTATTCCTTTTTTATGTTTACAATTTTTGCGGCGGCCATATTCTTCCCCTCGGGAAAAGATTTATCGGTTTTTGTTCCTTTCTTAGTGATAATCTCATCAGGCTTTTTTATGAAAGCCTTATGTGATTTCAGTAAATCGGGAATGCTGAAATCATGGGTCGTTCTTACTGCTATGATAGCGGTCTTTATGCTGCCTCCTCTTGTGTTCTCCATAACGAAAAAGAACAGGCCCCTGCCTTATTACGTGTTTAATGATAAGAAAACCGGGCTGGTGAACGCTGTTACCAAAGCGAGAGAGATAATACCCGATAACGTTCTTGTCGTTTCGGATGTGCCCTGGGCGGTCACGTGGTACGGGAATGTAAAATCGATATGGCTCCCGTGGGATATCGAAGAATTCGGGAGCGTCGCTGAAAAAGGATACAATATGGAATATGCTTTTTTTTCTTCCATGCTTTTGGCGTATCCCAATATGCCCGAGTGGAAGAATATTCTGGCGGGAAGAATCCCCGTAGAAACAGGGTTTAAATACGGCCGGGCAATATCGGAAAACCCATTAAATGTTATTTTAAGCAGGCAGCCTTTAAAAGATGACCAAGAAGAATGACATTATAATAAAATATTTTCTTGTTTCTGTCCTGTTTGTTTCCGTGGCGGTTTTTTATTATAAGCCTGTTGCATGGATGATAGGGACGTGGAGCGACAGATATGTAAGCCACTATACGCCGGGACCGTGGATATTGATTTTGTCATTATGGGTCTTCTGCCTTAAACTGCCCGAGTTGAAGAAGCTTTCCGCGGAAGGCGATGAAAGAGGTCTTTATATAATAATTTTTTCCTTCCTGCTCAATCTGTCCGCTCTCAGAGCCGATCTTAACAGACTTTCCCTTGTTTCACTGGTGGTCTTCTTGACCGGTTTTGTTTATTATTTTTTCGGAAAATATTTTATAAAATGTCTGTGGTTCCCCATAGTTTACCTTCTTTTCATGGTTCCCCTGGGCTTTTTGGATTCTATTGTCGGAATCCCTTTAAGGTTTTTCGTTACAAATGTTTCCGCCATGTTTTTTAATGCGATAGATTCCCTCGATTATGTCGAAGGAACACTTATCTTTTTGAGAAATGTCGGACCGCTGAATATAGACGCTCCGTGCAGCGGACTGAATTCCATGATATCACTGGCGGCGATAGGAAGTGTTTTTGCTTATTTGACTCAGAGAACAACTCTTAAAAAGTGGCTCTTGTTTCTTCTTTCCCTGCCGATAGCAGTAGCGGCCAATATAATCCGCGTGCTTCTTATAGGCATGGTTGCCCAGGGGCTCAGCCCGGAAATAGCGTTGGTGAAACTGCATTATTTCTGGGGGTTTTTCGTTTTCGCACTTGCTCTTGCCATGTTTGTTTTAGCGGGATATTTATTCAGATGGAAAACAAAAAAATAATAATTCTGATTTTTATAAGTATTACCGCCGTTATTTCGGGTTTTTTTGCCGCGAAAGTTTCCGTCGAGTTTTTGCCCGATGTCGCGCCTGATATTATCCCGTATCAAGTCGGCCGGTGGAAATCATCCGATATTGAGATGAATGAGATAGAAAAAAAGCTTCTTCCTGCGGATACTGTAATGGTAAAAAAAATATATTCCGACGGCAAAGGAGGAGAAATATTTGTTAATATCGTAATCAGTGGCAAAGACAGGAGAAGTATCCACAGGGCCGAAGTGTGCCTGCCTTCACAGGGCTGGATTATTACGGGGAAAGAAACGGTTTTTCTTTCATATAAAGAACAAACGGGAGAAATCAAAGCAGTTGACATACAGAAACTATCGGTTGTCAACCGTAAAAAAAGTGTTGAAATAAAAAGCCTTGTTTTATACTATTACATTGGTGGAGGCAGAGTTACAGGTAACGGTCTTAAAAGAATATTTTTTACGGTTTACGACAGAATTTTTAAAAGCAGACAGACACGGTGGTCTTACATAATAATTTATACGCCTGTTCGCGGCGCCGAAACCGATGCGTTGGATATTCTGAAAGATTTCTTTGAGCAATTTATGTTCAATATGGATAAAAACCGCGGAGGTATTTAATGCTGAAATATATCAGATGTGCCGTTCTTATTTCTTTTCTCGTTTTAAATTGCAGCGCGACATATGCGTTTGATAAAGAAGAAGTGATGACACAAGGACAGTTCGCGCGATATCTTATCAATGCGCTTGCGCTGAATGAACAACTCCCCGACAGCCCTTCTACGCAGGACTATTTCAGATTGCTTGAATCCCGCGGTATTGTTCCTCCAGGCGGTTTTGATTCAGGGAAGGTTCTGACAAATAAAGATATGGTTATACTTCTTGAACGGGCGCTGGGTCTTGAAAAGGAAGTAGTTAAAAAGCTTACGGAGGGGGAAGCTCCTGTCGCAGATAAACTGTTTGCTTATATTGTGGATATCCAGGGCGATGTTGAGATAAGAATAGGACAGGGACAATGGCTTAATGCAAGAAAAGGGATAAAGCTCAGAGAAGGGGACTCCATCCGGACCGGCGAAGATTCATGGGCCGCACTGGGAATAGGGAAATTGGGAGCAGTTAAGGTTAAAAGCGATTCAGAAATAGTTTTACAGGAATTAAATTTTAATCCGGACAAGACCGAAAATGTTTTTATTTACCTGCAGAGGGGAGATATGCTCGTCAATGTGCCCGATTTAAAGGAAGGCGCCAGATTTGAAGCGGCTACCCCTGTTTCCATTGCCGCCGTAAAAGGAACTGTTTATACGCTTTCTTACAACGGACAGAATATGAGGATTCAGGTTGCGGACGGTACAGTAACGGCATATACTCTTGATTCGGCGGGGAATCCTGTAGGTGATCCCATAACAATAAATATCAATGAATTTATAAACCAGACCGGAAATCAACCTGTAAGCGGAACTCAGACATTGAGTCAGGCTATAGCGGGAGCGGTTAATGCCGAAGCCGGAAATCTGTTAAGTATGGTTGAAGCCGCGTTGGGGGTCGTATTCGGACAGTTAACAGCGGGTATGACTCCGGAAGAAGCTCAGGCTGCCATAGAACAGGGGCTTGATATCGCGGTCCAGGCCGCTATGGAGGCTCTTGCCGAAATCGGTATTCTGGTTGAAGGTTCTCCGGATACGCCTGTTACTTTCGGGCAGGCTTTGCAGATACTTGCGGAAGGCGGAACCAACATGGAGACACAGGTCAGTTATGAAACGCCGGTTACTCCGACATAAAATTATTAATTTAAGAAGAAATAACGGGAGAAAATAGAAAATGCGTTTTAAAAATTTGATACTAACTGTGCTTATCATTCCGGTTTTTGCTTCTTCAGCATTTGCGTTTGACATCGCAGACAGAAACGATTTTTTTACCCCGTCTGTGAGACTCAGGTCTGAATACGATGACAATATTTACACTTTAGAAGATAATAAAACAGGAAGCTGGAAATTTATAGTCGAGCCCAAGATCGAACTTAAATTCGATTTTCCGCAGGATGTGGTCAGCCTGGATTATAAATTAGGGTACAGGTATTATACTCACAGTCCGCACGGAAAGGACCATGAGTTTGACCACAACGCCAATTTCATCTGGTCTCACGAATTTGATCCCAGGTGCACTCTTTTCCTTAAAAACACTTTTGTTTACGACCAGGAACCTGAGGCGGTTGACAACAATGTCGTTCTGCAGAGAGAAGGAAATTATTATTATAACAGAGGTTCTGTCGGGCTTGCGTATAACGTGACCGAGATGTTTGTTCTAAGACCCAGATACTATAATGAATATCTGCATTATACGGACGATTTTTACAGGGATCAGTATGACAGGTTTACAAATGCTGTGGGAATGGATGTTGATTATGTTATGAATCCGACCACATCGCCTTACGCGGGTTACCTTCTTATCCGCACGGACTGGAAAGAGAACCATGATAGAGACTACTGGTCTCACAGGGTTTACGGCGGCGTGAAACACAGGTTCAACAAAATGTTTTATGTAGACGGTAAGGTAGGATATGAATACAGGGATTTCAAAGGTTACGGCAATTTCGATTCTCCGTTTGCCGATATGAGCCTTACCACGACCGTTTCTCCGATGACTAATTTTACCGTGGGATATTTTGTGGAGATAGATAATCCGTCTACCGGAGAATATAAATGGCAGCAGAGACAAAAAGCGTATGTCCGCGCCGAACATAAATTCACGCGCAGGCTGGCCGTTTTTGCGAAGGGTTCATATGATCACGGACGCTATAACAGAAGCAGCAGAATCGAAGCGGCTGCAAGAGACGGCAAGCAGGAAACGTGGGAAGGCGCCGTCGGGTTAAGTTATGAGTTTAAAAACTATCTTTTTGCGGAAATCGGATACAATTATATTGATGTAGATTCGGATGTTTCCAACTCATATGACAGGAACCGTGTCTATATGGGAGTTAATCTGATTTTTTAGCGGGCGCTATGTTTGATAACCGGGGAATATAAAAGGGGGATAAGACCTTCTCCCCCTTTTCCATGTAAAAGCGTTGTAATCCATGAAAAATACCGAAGATAAACATTTTTTAGATTACTGGAGAATTGTCCGTAAGCGTAAAGGCGTGGTAATAGCCACGGTTTTTATAGTGACTTTTACGACCGCTATAGTTTCTTTCATTATGACACCGCGTTATTTCGCATCCTGTAAAATCAGGGTAGTAAAACAGAAACCCACCGTGGATGTATTCGGCAAACAGTATTCAATGATGTCCGATTACGACCCGATTTTTTTCGGGACGCAGTCGGAACTTATACAAAGCGAACCCATTCTTCTTAAGGTGATTGATGATCTGAGCCTTGCGAAACGGTGGTTTGGAGCCAGGGATGATTTTAAGGAACTGGGAAATAAGTTTGCTTTAAGAAGAATGAAATACCATCTTCGAGTGAAGCAGTTCAGGGGGACGGATATTATTGAAATAGCATTCGAAGATTATGACCAGGAAAAAGTTGCCGTTATAGCAAATACCATTGCCGGGGTTTTTCGCGATGAAAGGCTTCGTCTCATGAAGGAAAAAGTTGAGGAAGGGCTTGATAATCTTTCGGCAAGCCTGAGCAAGTCCCTGCAGGAACTTGTAGAGACCGACAAAGAACTTGAAGAAGCGAAAAAACGGACGGGTCTTGCCTATTATCAGGGTGTCAGCATCGATAAGCAGAAATTGACCGAGTATAACGACGCTTATATTCAGGCGCAGATGGAGGCAGTGCTCAAAAAAACAGAGATAGACGAACTTATGAAACTTTCTCCCGAAGAGCAGCTTTATACCCTTTCCGTCGGCGTTAAAAGCAACGCTTCGCATAACCTGACGGTTTTAAAACAACGCCTGGCGGAGGCTAAGGTCGAGCGTTCCGTCCTGCTTGAGGATTACGGGAACAAACACCCCCTGGTCCTGCAGGCGAAGAGTAAAATAGAGGAGATAGAGGATAATATAGCAAAAGAGATTCAGGGTATAATCAACGGGCTTAAAACGGAGTATGAAGTTGCCAGAGTCAGGGCCGAAGAATTGCATAATGTCCTGGAAAATGTGAAAAAAGAAGATCAGGTGCTTGATGAAAAACAGCTTGAAGTGGTCAAGCTTGTCAGGGAAGTGGAAACGAACAGAGAAGTGTATATGACCCTGAAAAAACAGCTTAACGAGGAAATTATAGCAAAAGCCCTTCCTGTAAGTTATGTTGAGATTGTCGAGCCTGCCGTAAGACCCGTGATTCCGTCAAAACCCCGGAAAGCCCTTAATATAGCTCTTGGATTAGTTTTTGGATTAGTGCTCGGGACAGGGTTCGCTTATTTTATGGAATACCTTGACACAAGCATAAAAACGGTTGATGACATAGAAGAGTTTTTGGGTTTGCCCATCCTGGGTGTTATACCCCAGAAAATAAAAATACTGTTTGACGAAAAAAGAAATTCGCTGAATTACGAGTCTTATCGTATCGTCAGGACGAATCTCGATCTGATTTTGCGGAAAAACAATTATAAAACCATTACCGTTACATCCGCCGGCGCGGGAGAAGGAAAATCGACGACCATAGTGAATATGGGGATAGTCCTTGCGAGAGCCGGCAAAAAAGTTATTATACTCGATGCGGATATAAGAAAACCGAAGATAGCTGCTTTTTTCGGCGCCGCCGAAACGGGAGGGTTGGGCGATGTTTTAAAAGGCAAGCTCGCGCTGGACAGCGCGGTTCAAAATACAAGCGAGGAAAATCTGAAATTTATACCCTGCGGTAAAACTTTATCGGGTTTTGTCGGATTGTTGAGCCCCCAGAAAATAAAAGAGCTTATCGCCGGGCTGAAGGATAAATCCGACATTATTCTTATAGACGCTCCTCCTCTTATAGGGGTAAGCGATTCCTCAATGCTTGTGAATGAGAGCGATGCAGTTATTCTGGTTGTCCAGCACAGAAAATACCCGAAAGATATGGCTAAAAGGGCGGTGAAAACAATGCGCGCGCAGGGTGTAAATGTGATCGGGGCCGTCCTCAACAATATTAATTTTGTGCGTGACGATGATTATTACAAACACTATGCGTATTACTATCATGATGCCGAAAATGAAAAAACTTAAATTTATCATAATGGCCCTTCTGTTTTGCGGTTCCTCTTTTGCCGCGGACATGCAGGTTCCTCCGGGTGTTGCGAAAACGGATAAATCCAAGACAGTCTCAGGCGGGGATCTGAACCATATCATAAAACCCCGGGATGTGCTTGAAATATCCGTCTGGCGGCACGAAAACCTGAACACCGTCCAGGAAGTTTCTCCTTCAGGAGAAATCAATATGCCGCTTTTGGGAGAAATTAAAGTCCGTGATATGACCGTTTATGAGCTTAAGAAACATATCGAGAAACTGTATGCGGATGGTTACATCAAAAATCCTTATGTTACGGTTATAGTACAGGCAAAAACTTTTTTTGTTATGGGAGAAATCAAGCGGCCTGGAAATTATACACTTTTAGGCAAAATAAATATCCTGAGCGCTATAACCATGGCAGGCGGTTTTACTGATTTTGCCGATAAAGGAAAGGTTAAAATCATCAGGGGAACCGATAGGGAAACACTGGTGGTTAATGTTGCCCGTCTTATAAAACATGATGAAGATGCGGATAAATATATGATCGGCCCCGGCGATGTCATTAATGTGCCGCAAAGCTTCTGGTAAGATCCCGTGAAGAAAGCGTATGCTTTATATAAAAACCCCGCTATGAACGGTAAAAACAAAGAAACTACTGTTTTAGACTATGGTATGGCATTGTTTCTGGTTGTTATTTCTATCTTTGCGCCGTCAGCTCTGGGCGCGATGAGGCCGTGGTCGGGCGCGCTGTTACGTATGATGGGAGCCGTCCTGGCCGTGATTTTCGGGATTTCTGTTTTTGGAAAAAATAAATTTTTCCTGAACAGGCTCGATTTAATCGCCATTATTTCACTTTCTTACTGCCTTGTGCGGGTGTTTTTTTCTCCGGTCAAATACTACGCGGCCGGAGAATTTCTGAACATCCTCAATTATTTTTTCTTGTTTTTTGTGTCATCGAGAGTTTTTGCGGGCAAAAAATCGGTAAACATTTATATTGCGGGTTTATTGCTGTCGGTTCTCTTTGTAGCTTCATACGGACTTATTGATTATTTCAAAGGTGCAAATTCCGTGTTCGGGATATTAAGGCCTGTCCAATACCACGGAAGATTGGGAGGTACTTATATTTGCCCCAACCACTGCTCCGGATTTTTTGAGATTACTTTTTTTGTATTACTTGCCTGCCTGTTTGTCCGGAAAATAAACAGCGGATATAAAATAATCATAGGGTATATTCTGGCATTGGTGATACTGTCAGTTCTTCTGTCAAAATCAAGAAGCGGGATAGCCTGTATGCTTGTAGGCCTGACGGTGTTCGCCATACTGGCTTCAAGGGAAAAGAAGAGGTATTTCCTGATTGGCTTAAGCATTGTCCTGGCGGCAGTGATTATATCAGGAACGCTGTTTTTGCCGGAAATAGCGGAACGATTCAGCAGATTTTCTTCCGATACCAGTATAAATACAAGAATTACGATTTGGAAAGATACACTGGCTCTTGTCAAACAAAAACCTTTGCTGGGTTTCGGGCTAGGTTCTTATAAATGGGTTTACCACAGCGTTAGAAGTGCGGGAATGAGCAGGGAAATTGATTTTGCGCATAACGATTATCTTCACGCATGGGTTGAAACGGGTATTTTGGGTCTGGCGCTTGTATTATGGTTTGTGTTCTCTTATTTCAAGCTTGGCATCCGGGCAATCGGATTGATGCGTAGTTCCACAAAAAGATTTATTCTTTACGGGATTTTTTCAGGAATAGCCGCTATCATGGCGCACTCGCTGACAGATTTTAATATGCATATTTTGGCAAACGCCTCAGTTTTAATTATTCTGGCTGGTATGGGGAGCGGGATTATGTTTTCGTCCGTTGATTTAGAGAAAACGCTGACTGTCAGCGTAAAACCCGTGTTTGCCGGAACTGTTTTTTCTTTATTGGGGATGTTGGTATGCGTTTTTTCTTTTCTGGATTTCAGGACTGCGCTTATTGAATTGAAAGCCGCGGAATTTCTTAAAGAGGGCGCATTTGATTCTGCCGCCGCCTGTTATGAAAAAAGCCTCCTGAATTACAGAATTAATCCCGATATATATAAAAGCGCAGGGCGTGTATATAAGACATTGTATAAATTCAGGCAAAACAGTGAATTTAGGGAAAAAGCGATTGAGATGTTTGAAAAAGGCAAAAAGGCTAATCATCTGGAAGGGGATTTTAATATTGAACTCGGTCTTATCTGCCAGTCCGGGAAAAACTTCAAGGAAGCGGAAAGCGAATTTTTGCAGGCGTTGGAGAAAGACCCGAACAACGCTTATTATAATAACGTTATCGGAACTTATTATTATATAATTAACGACAACGATAAGGCGGAAAAGTATTTCAAAAATGCTTCCGAGATGAACTTCCGCAATGATTATGCCAAACATTATCTTAAACTGATAAGAAAGAGAGTTGAAAAATGAGATACCTGATTACAGGCGGAGCCGGTTTTATCGGTTCCCATCTTTCGGATGCCCTGGTAAAAAAAGGGGATGAAGTATATATTATTGATGATTTATCCACCGGCTCCCTTAAAAACATAGAACATTTAAAAAACGAGAAGAATTTTCATTGTGTAATCGATACGGTTATGAACGGAGCGGTTGTAGGGGAATTGACTTACAGGTGCGATGTCGTATTCCACCTTGCGGCCGCTGTAGGCGTGAGAAAAATAATAGAAAGCCCTGTTGAAACCATTGAAACGAATGTGCACGGGACTGAAAATGTTCTGAAGGCCGCGTCCAAGGAAAAAAAACCGGTTATTATCGCTTCGACATCGGAAGTATACGGTAAAAGCGTTAACAAGGTTTTTAACGAAAACGACGATTCCATTATGGGTAGCACGCAGAAAAGCAGATGGAGTTACGCCTGTTCTAAGGCGATAGACGAGTTTCTCGCGCTCGCTTACTTAAAGGAGAAATCCCTGCCCGTGATAATCGTTCGTCTCTTTAACACTGTGGGTCCGAGGCAGACAGGCAGATATGGTATGGTTATCCCGAATTTCGTAAAGCAGGCAATAAAAGGAGAACCCATAACTGTATTCGGAGACGGGAATCAGACAAGATGTTTTACATATGTGACTGATGTGGTTAACGCGCTGATTAAACTGTCCGGGACAAAACAAGCGATTGGAGAAGTCTTCAATATAGGATCAGAAGAATCCATCTCGATTTCCGGCCTTGCCGGAAAAATAAAGGAGAAAACTTCAAGTCCTTCGAAGATATCATATATTCCCTATGATAAAGCTTATGAATCGGGCTTTGAAGATATGCTGAGAAGGGTTCCTGATATTTCCAAGCTCAGAAAATTCATAGGGTATAAACCCGGATACAATCTCGATATGATTTTGGATAAAATCATAGATTATTTCAGAAGTAATGCCGGTTTTGAATAAGCTTTTTTAAAAATACCCAAGATGAATTTTGCTATCCGAGACGATGATGTTAGTTACTGGACAAATCCATCTGACCTGGAATCTGTTTATTCAGGGATTTGGGAGAAGGGGTTTGTCGTGTCTTTCTCTGTAATCCCCTTTGCCGTAAAGGCGGTTTTTTCAGGTGAAAAAGACAAATTTTATCAGGAAGAAAATGAAAAACCGATAGGTGAGAATAAAGAACTTGTAAAATATCTAAAAGACAAAATCTCAGAAGGCGCCGCTTCAATAACTCTCCACGGATATTCTCATCAATATAAATTTTCAGCCGGAAGGAGATATCCATTATTTTACCCTACACTGGAAAATTTAAAAAAACATTTAAATGGAACAGGCCGTGGAAAAATGACATGTTACGGCGAGTATAAGTGGAAACCGTATGAACAATTAAGAAGCGAAACAATGAAAGGGGAAAAATACCTTGAAGATATATTCGGTAAAAAGATAAGTGTTTTTGTGCCGCCGGGAAACGCTATTTCCGGAGATGGCTTAAGGCCTGTGTCAGAATGCGGTTTGAATTTGAGCGGGACGATGCGTATTATAAAGTTCAACAGGGAAATTGATTTTTACAGCCTGAAAAACTGGACTTTAAAATTGTTTTGGCGGCTGTTATACCACAGGGTATATCCATATGTTATGAACTATGGCGACCACAGGGAGCTTTGCGCGTACGACCTGATAAACAGGAAAACAATAGACGAATTAAAAAGTGAATTTTTATTCTGCTTTAAAAAGAACGCTCCCTTTGTACTGGCCGTCCATCATTGGGAATTGCTGAAAAACCCGCCTCTGCTTGAGACTTTCAAAGAGTTTTTGGAATTCGTGTTTACTTTTAAGGATGTATCTTTTAAGGATTTGAATTCGCTGTATGGAGGATGATTTTGTTTTTACTTTTTTTAAAAAGAATGAGAAACGGGGTGGGCAGAAGAAGCGCCATCAATCTTTTTTCAAGAATAGTTGTATCAACGATATCTCTTATTTTTCTGGGCATTGTTTCACGCGAACTGTCGGAAGAGCAACTCGGTATTTTCGCGGTCATGTTTGTTTTTTATGGTATTGTAAGCATGTTCGGCGGTCTCGGATTCGGCACTTCTTCAATAAGGCTTATTCCCGAGTTTGAAGCCAAAGGTGAAGACAATAATGTTTCCGATATTATTAAATATACGGTGTTTGCCCCTTTCGTTATATCGCTTTTTCTGATGATTGCCGGTTTTTATCTCCGGGAAAATTTAGCGGATATATTTTTGAAATCGCCGGATTTTGCGGGTTTTATCCTCATAATACTTGTGGCAAGCGTTTTTTACGCCGCTTATGACAGGATAATATTAATAATGCAGTCCCTGCAATGGTTCTCCAAAATAGCGGTTTTAAACATAATAATAAACACCGCGCAAAGATTGTTGGCCGTCATCTTTTTATATTTAGGATATGGCGTAAAGGGTATTTTATGCGGATTTTTGATAGGTAATATCCTGGGCTGTGTTTTAGGACTTGCGCTTTTGCTTAAATATTTACTTATCCCTTTCTCGGGTTACTCACTGAAGCAATATATCCGTTTCTCACTGCCTTTTTACGGGCTGGGTTTCAGCAGGTTTTTATTTTCCAGGGCGGATCAGACTTTTATAGCGATTCTATTTACACCGGATAAGCTGGCGGTATATTTTATAGCGAAGAAAATCGTATCTCTCATAAACCTTGTGCTTGAGCCCCTTCTGGAACCTGTAATCCCCAAACTTTCCGAAATAAAAGCGAGAGGGTTATCTGCTTTTAGGGAAAACTCGGCTAAAATATATGTAATATTCAGTTTCCTCGCGTTTGCTGGGACCTGTCTTGTGATTTTTAATTCAAAAATCGCGTTGTTCATTGTCGGCGGCGCTAAATATGTTCCGAATACATTGATACTGAACATTCTGGCGGTTTCGGTTTTTTTGTCGGTTATTTTTTCAATAAGCAAAATCGGGATTTACCTGTATCAACATCCTAAAGAAACATTTAAGATATCTTTCTATGTCGGATTGATTAATACTTCCCTGGGTATCATTATGGGCCTGTATCTGGGGCTTGCCGGTTTTGCCCTCGCCCAATGCATAGGTTTCCTCTGCGGAATCTTTTTTATAAGGTATAAGTACAAGAGTGATTGGGTCATATACGAGCCAAGGTTGGATGTTATTTATTTCCTTAGTTTGAGCGCTGTTGCAATCACAGGCGCGGCGGTTAACGGGTATCTGGCGCGGGCCGATATGGATATTGCCAATATAGTTAAAATCTTTGTTTTAAATTTTGTTCTTATCGGTTTGTTTTTGGCGCTTATATTTAAAAACAAGGTCATATCAAATGCGTTTAAGTGAAGATTATGTTGAAAAATCGTTTTATAAAAATAAGGATTATTATGAATTGATGGAGCGCGGGTATAATGCGGCGAAAGGTTCGCTGACAATAGAGCCGACTACAAAAGAGCTTATATTTCGCGCGCTCAAATCATTGAAGCGGGGCGCCGGGGTGTTGGAGATGGGCTGCGGCGTCGGAAACAACGTGAGATGGCTGGCTGAACGCTTTCCGGAAGTAAAATTTTTAGGCTCTGATATTTCGGAAATAGGCATATCTTACGCTTTACGGAAAATTAACGGCCTTAAAAACCTTGATTTTGTTGTTGATGATATACAGAATTCAAATTTGAAAAACGGTGAATTTTCACTGATAATATCGCAGTCTGTTTTAGAACATTTGACCGACTATAGAAAAGCTCTCAGGGAATGTTCCAGACTGCTTGATAATAACGGAAAGATTGTAATAAGGATTGGGAACGGAGGAAGGACAGGCGCGGGTTTATTTGGATTTTTAAAGGATTTTGCGAAGTATATGTTAAGAATCAACCATTCGAAAAATTTAAACCCCACATTTGTCATTGATAAAGAAGATTTTGACGGCAGAAGGCGTCAGCACAGGAAAAATTTTGATATATGCAGAATACCGTCGGATGTGCTGGTTAGAGACCTTCAAAAAACCGGCTTTGTAATAAATTTTTTTTCAACTTATAAAGAGTTAAGCAGGTTTACGGAAAGATATAAGACCGGCGCTGCTTTAAAGAAGAAATTAATTGATTTGTATGTAAATACAGGTATTTTTCCCTTTAATCATATGGGCCGTGTTACCATACTTTCAGCGTCAAAACAGGTTCTGTAGAATATGACATTTCAACAAGCACAGGATTTTATATGTAAAAGCAGGCTGGAAAAGAGCATTTCTTCGTTTTTGCCTTTGAAAAGGAGGAAGTGGAAGCTTTATCACAACAAGGGAAGCCTGTTATGCCTTGCGGAACCTGAAAAAAAGAGGTTTCAGGAGGAGAAATTTAAGAATTTATTGAGGCAGGCGCTGAATTCTCCTTATTACAGCGGCGTATTGGAGAAAGCCGGTTTGAATCCCGATAACGCTATGCTTGAAGACTTAAAAAAGCTTCCGTTTCTCACTAAAGAAATTATCAGGCGGCAGGGAGACAGCCTTCTTGCAAAATCCAAAAGCAGACTTTATCAAAATGCAAGCGGCGGTTCTACGGGAGAGCCGATTGTGTTTTATCAGGACAAAAATTACAGGGAAAATGTTTGGGCGACGATGATGGTCATCCTTGAAATGTGCGGATGGTACTACGGCGCGAGAGTAGCGAGGCTGTGGGGGGCTCCGCAGGATAAGCGCCGCTTCAGGACACTGAGAGGCAGATTAATATATTTTTTCCAGAATACGAGATTTTACGACTCTTTTAATATGTCCGAAGAGAATATGCTGAAATACCATTATGATATGACAAGGCATAAACCTGATATAATCATCTGTTATGCCTCTTCCATTTACCTTCTGGCGAAGTTCTTGAAGAAAAGAGGATTGAAACCTTCCTACCCATCTATATCCATAAACACATCGGCTGAGACACTCCTGCCTCATATGAGAAGCACAGTAACAGAGGTCTTCGGCAGGGATGTCTATGATAAATACGGCAGCAGGGAAATAAGCGGCATAGCATGCGAGTGTTCTCTGCACAGGGGTCTGCATGTGTTTGAGGATAATGTCATTCTGGAATGTGTTGACCCCATTACAGGAAAAGATGTGTATGAAAAACCCGGGGAACTGGTAGTAACAGACCTGAATAATTTAGGGATGCCTTTTATACGTTACAGGATAGGCGATATGGGGGTGATTTCAAGGGAGATGTGCCCCTGCGGCAGAAATACAATTGTTTTAAAAAAGATATTAGGCCGCATTACGGATAACTTTTATTTAAAAAACGGCAAGATTGTGCACGGCGAATATTTTACGCATCTTTTTTACGGAATACGCGGCATAAAAAAATTCCAGTTTATCCAGGAGCAGGAAGGTGAGTTCACGCTTGATATTGTTAAAAACGGGAATTATACCGAAGACTGTTTAAAACGGGTGCTCCTCGGTATAAGAGATGTCATCGGAGAGGATGCTTCACTGAAAGTCGAGTTTAAAGACAGAATACCGGACACATCCACGGGAAAACACAGGTTCACAATCTCAAATGTTAAAAGGGATTTCATATGAACATCTTATTTGTGAACAGGTCGCTGGGAACTTACTGGGGAGGCGGAGAATCTTTTACTTATAATGCGGCAAAAAGCATTTCAAAGTTAGGACATAAGACCCTTATACTCTCATCAGAGCCTTTGTTCGGCAAAAGAAATGTCGTAAGTGATATTGATGTGATATACCTCAGAATGCCTTATTTAAGAAGATTTAGCTACAAACTGCAGGGAAAAATCCCTAAAATCCCACGGATAATAGATTTATTTGATTCTTTGTTGTTCGGCATGGTGGCTTATTTCTGGATTAAAAGAAACATCGCTCGATTTGATGTCATACAGCTTGGTGCTGAAATTTATCTGGCGGAAATAATGTTAAGCCGGTTTAAGAAGCCTGTTGTTTTAAGGTTCCCGGGCCCGCCATCGGAAAAGTGGCATTTGCCGGCTTTGAAAAAGTTGGACAGTAACCACAGAGCGCTGGTTTTCGGGGCAGGAGACGCGGTTACGAAAGCGGAAAAAATGGGAATCCGTATGGAAAATATCCCTCAGGGGGTAGACACGGATATCTTTAAGAAAGATTATAGCGCGAGAAATAAAATCCGCAGTAAATACGGTATTAAAGATTCGGACTTCCTGCTTTTTTCATGCGCGAGGCTGATAAAAGGAAAGGGTCTGGAATTTCTGATAAAAGGTTTCCATAAGGCGAGCTTGAAAATACCGGATTTGAAACTGATGATATCCGGTAAAGGCGTATTGGGCAACAAACTCCTGCGGATGATAAAAAAACTGAATCTGGACGGCAAAGTTCTCCTGTCCGGATTTTTACCCCATGATGAATTATATAAATATTACTCCGCGGCGGATGCCTATACGCTTCTTTCATCCTATGAAAATTTTTCAAACACGGTGCTTGAGGCGATGGCCTGCGCTCTGCCCGTGATTACTACCGACGTCGGCGGTTTTCCCATGCAGGTGCAAAACGGGAAAAACGGTTTTCTTATACCTTATGGCGACAAGAATGCTTTTGTTTCAAGCGTTTACAGGATATATTCGGACGAAAATCTGAGGAAATCTATGCGGGAAACCAATAGAAGTTATGTTGAAGCAAATTACAGGTGGGAAGTGACTGCGGAGAAAATACTGGAATTATATAAAAGGTTAATAAATGCCTAACAGGAAAAAAATTGTATTTGTCATTCCCAATATGGCAGGGGGCGGCGCAGAAAGGGCTGTCTCTAACCTATTAAAGTATCTTGACAGGGGTAAGGGTGAGCTCTATCTTGTCCTGTATGAAAAAAAAGTCAGATATGATATTCCCGCGGATGTAAGAATTTTTTCTCTTAATATGTCTCCATCCCGGAATATTTTTATAAAAATATATAATTATATCCTTCGTATATTTAAAATTTCAACGATATTCAGAGATATCAAGCCCGACACGGTTATAAGTTTCCTGACGGACGCCAATGTTTCGGTGATACTGGCAGGATTTCTGGCTTTTTCGAAAAGCAGATTAGTGATATCTGAGAGGAACTCCATTTCTGCTGTTTATAATGCGGGGTATCAGAGAATAAAAAAAGTTTTGGCAAAATTCTTGTATAAGTATGCGGACAGGATAATCGCTGTTTCCGAAGATATATCAGGGGAACTTATAGGTTACGGAATAGATAAAGGGAAAATAACGGTTATCTATAATATGGTTGATTGCAAACATATCGCTGTTTTATCCAAAGAGGAAGTAACCGAAACAGATATATTTAGCGGGGGCTTGCCGGTAATTGCCGCGGCAGGTTCATTAACGAAGCAGAAGAACTATGGTTTGCTTTTGAAAGCATTTAAAATTGTTTTGGATAATATAGACGCGAAACTGCTTATTTTAGGAGAGGGGCCTCTTCTTTCTGAACTCAAGGGCCAGGTAAGAACGCTTCAAATTGAAAAGAAAGTCATTTTTGCCGGCTTTCAGAAAAATCCTTTTAAGTATATTTCAAAGAGCGATGTTTTTGTGATAACTTCGCTATGGGAGGGCTTCCCTAACGTCCTTCCTGAAGCTTTTGCGTGCGGGACTCCTGTAATATGTGTTGATTGTGGGAATATATGCAGAAGACTTATAAAAGACAAAGTAAACGGTTTTATTGTTCCCGGGCATGATGATAAATCTCTGGCGGAGTCCATCATAAGGTTATTGAAAGACAGGGTCTTATTGAAAGAGCTTGCGGGCGGCGCTGTCGCGGCGGCAGGCGAATATGATATTGAAAAAAGGATATTCCGGTATGAGAAGGTGATTTTTTGAAGAATGAATTGATGAGACAGTTTAATATCAGTGAAACTCTGGTAGGCAAAGTCTATTTTTACGGCGTTATTGCCTTGATATCCATGTTGCTGGGGGTTTTGATTGCGGTTAACTACCATATCTTCATTCTGCTGGTGTTTATCGGTTTGGGCGCGATTTTTCTGTTTTATTTCGATTCAAAATATTCCTATATTGTTTTTTTTGTCATGCTTATCTGTGTGCCCACATGGGTGAACTCGTATTCTTTATTTGGAATAAGGTTCGGCATCCTTACGATTAACTATCCCCTGGTTTTTCTTTGTGTATTCTTCATCAGGGATATAATCGATATCTACACTAAGAAAACCGCGCCCGATATAAATTATATTGATGTCCTTGTCGGTTTTTTGTTTTTATGGACGTTGTTTTCTCTGTCGAAGTCCGTTTCGCCCGAAGGCAAGAGAAGTTTTTATCTTTTCGGGTTTCCGCTGCTGTATTTTTTGTTTGCCAAATACTGTCCT
The DNA here is from genome assembly GCA_028717725.1 of bacterium. Lineage (GTDB taxonomy): Bacteria > Auribacterota > UBA6266 > UBA6266 > UBA6266 > UBA6266. Next base: position 29,557 of record JAQUNG010000008.1, read on the forward strand.
CTGGACAGGAGAGATTTCCTGGCGTGGATGAAAGTTATAATATTGTTTTGCCTGCCTATGGCGTTTTATCTTGTCTTTGAGCTGATAACAGAGATAAATGTTTTTTTCCCGCCGCAGGAAAGATATAAATATTTCAGTTATATGTATAAGGATTCCGGCGGTTATCAGCCGGGAGGCAGTTTTCTCGGGCCCAATGGAGCCGGCCTTTTCCTGTCGATGGCGGTGGCTATGTCTCTTTATTTTTATAATACCTGCGCCGGAAAACTGAAGAAGTGGTGGACCCTGATAATAATAGTTTTGAGTTCAGGTGTGGCAATAACCTTATCGAGAAGCGCGTGGCTGTCATTGTTGAGCGTTTATATAATGAACGGTTTTTTTAACAAAAAGGATAGGATTAAATTATTTTATTATATTTTTACTTTTTTCGTATGTTTTGCCATCGGTTTTCAGTTTTTTGACCTGCCGCGGGCGGTATCCGAAAGATTGCTTGACAGCGATACAATAAACGCAAGAGGCGAAATTTTTTACGACGCTTTGAATCAGATCAAAGATAACTGGCTGTACGGCATCGGCTATGATAATTTCCGGTTCAGGCATTTCTGGATGGTAAAGGGCCCCACTCATAATGTGTTCACATCGCTGCTTGTCGAACTCGGGATAATCGGGTTGATTCCTTTTGCCATCGTCTTAATCGTTATCTTTTACCGATGGAAGTTGTATGCTGATGTCAAGTTCAGGGACAGGAATATGTTGACCATGTTTATCAGTGTTTTTGTAGCGTATATTGTCACTGGCATGGCGCACAGTGTTAACCTCGCGTATCATTCAAGTTCCCTGTTCTGGATTTTTGCCGCAGTGTATCTCTCTAACAGAAAGATATTAATAACCGGTTGCGATGAAGATACTCCTGATAAATAAGTTTTTATATCCGAGAGGCGGCGATGCCGTAAGCACGCTGGAAACCGGCCGTCTTCTCGAAGGAAAAGGGCATAAAGCGGATTTCTGGGGGATGAAACACCCTTTGAATCCGGAATTCAAATACGCCGGTCTGTTTGTGGATAATTTTGATCTGAACGCGCGGTTGAGCGCTATGTCGAAATTTAAGGCGGCGGCAAGATTGCTGTATTCGACGGAGGCGAAAAAGAAAATTGCTTCCGTGCTGGACGAATACAGACCGGATATTGTCCATATTAATAATATATCCCGCTATATATCGCCTTCTATACTGCATGCGATAAAGAAAAAAAATATTCCTATAGTAATGACGATGAGGGACATGCAGATGGTTTGCCCGACTTATCTGATGCTATCCGGAGGCATGCCGTGCGAAAAGTGCAAAAAGGGTCGGTTTTACTGGTGTGTTTTAAAGAAATGCACAAAAGATTCTTACAGCAAAAGTATTTTAAATGCGTTTGAGATGTATTTACACCATAAAATAATGCATATTTATGGAGCCGTAGACGTTTTTATATCGCCCAGCATATTTTTGAAGGAAAAAGCTGCGGAAATGGGTTTTTCCCGCGAGATAAAATACCTGCCCAATTTTATAGATCTTAAAGATTGCACGCCGCAATATTCCGCGCCGGGGCGGAGAATAGTTTATTTCGGGAGGTTGTCGCCTGAAAAAGGTGTTTTTACGCTTTTGAAAGCGGCAAAGCTCGCTGACGAGGCTGAGTTTGATATAATAGGGGATGGCCCGGCAGGGGAAACTGTGAGGTCGTTTATAAAAACCGAGGGCCTTAAAAATGTGCGAATGACGGGATTTCTGGAGAAAGAAGAACTTAAACAAAAAATCAGAGAAGCTTTTGCGGTTGTAGTTCCTTCCGAATGTTATGAGAATAATCCCAGGGCTATTCTGGAAGCGTTTGCGCTCGGCAAGCCGGTAATAGCGTCAA
>JAQUNG010000009.1 GCA_028717725.1 bacterium
TCTATTATGCTTATTTCTGTCCCTTTTGACGAAAAAACAACCGCGGGCGCAGAGCCCAGAAAAGAATATCTCGCTATATTTTCGCCGCCTTCCACGCTTTCGAGCAAAAACCCGTATTCGCCCGACGCAATCTTTCTATACGCGGAAACCGGCGTTTCCATATCCGCGAGAATTTCTTTGAAAACCGGAATAAGGTTTCCTTTTTCCGCTTTTTTGATAAACGTTTTTCTGTCAGGATAAAACATACCCGAACCCGCCTATTTTTTATTTCCGTAAACATCATCGGGGTTGAAAACCTTTTCCCCGCTTTCTTTCCATTGACCGTCGATGTATTTGTTAAAAAAACAACTTTTGTATCCTGTGTGGCATGCAGCCCTTCCTTTCTGCTCTACCTTAAATAGCAGGCAGTCTTTATCGCAATCGGCTCTTATTTCTTTCACAACCTGGATATTGCCCGATGTTTCGCCTTTCACCCAGAATTTTTGTCTGGACCTGCTCCAGTAAGTCATTTTTCCCGTATTTATTGTTTTTCTTAATGACTCTTCGTTCATATACGCCAGCATCAGCACTTCCCCGTCGGCAATATCGGTTACAACAGCGGGTATCAGTCCGTCAGGGCCGTATTTCATTTTTTTCGCGATATCTTCCATTAATTTTCCTCCGTAATATTAAATTTTACATTCTGACCGGAACGCCTTTTTTCCGCAGATACTCTTTTACTTCGCAAACCGACAGTTTCCTGTAATGAAATATCGATGCCGCCAGAGCGGCATCCGCCAGTCCTTCGCTAAAAACCCGATATATATCCTCGCTGTTCCCCGCGCCGCCGGAAGCTATGACGGGAATCCGCACGGCGGTGGAAACAGCTTTTGTAAGCGCGATATCATACCCGTCGGTTGTGCCGTCGGCATCCATGCTGGTAAGCAATATTTCCCCGGCCCCCAGAGACTCAACTTCCTTCGCCCATAAAACTGCGTTTTTGTCAACCGGCGTCCGTCCGCCGTCGATAAATATATTCCACAAACCCGCGCTGCGCATTTTAGCGTCTATCGCGACTACAATACACTGGGATCCGAAGATAGAAGCGGCCTTTTTTATGAACCCGGGATCTTTAACCGCCGGGGTATTTATAGAAACTTTATCGGCGCCGCTGTTAAGAAGTATGCGTATATCCTCTATAGTGCTTATGCCGCCGCCTACGGTTAAGGGCATAAAACATTTTTCGGCGGTTTTCCTGACGACTTCAATCATGATCTTTCTTTTCTCATGGGACGCCGTAATATCGAGGAAAACAAGTTCGTCAGCTTTCATCTTATCGTAGATTTCGGCAATCTCCACGGGGTCTCCGGCGTCCTTTAATCCGACAAAATTGACTCCCTTGACCACTCTGCCTTCTTTAACGTCAAGACACGGAATTATCCGCTTAGCAAGCATCAGCAACCTCCAAAGCTTCTTTAAGTGAAAACCTGCCGTCATACAGCGCTTTGCCTATTATAACCCCGTTTATACCTGTTCTGGAAAGCTCGCGCAATTTCTTTATATCTTCAAGTGTGCCTATGCCGCCGGAAGCGATAATCTTTATTCCCCCTTCGATCATAATTCTCCTGCATGCTTCTATATTAGGCCCTGTTAACATCCCGTCTTTTGAAATATCGGTATATATTATTTCATCGAAACCCGCTTTTTTTATAAGCTTTATGAAATCCAGCGCCGTGACGGATGATTTTTCAACCCATCCTTTTTTAACCACAAACCCGTCTTTTGCGTCAACAGACACTATAACCCTTCCGGGGAATTTTTTTTTAACGTCCCTGATAAAATCCATGTTATCGCACGCCGATGTCCCCAAAACAACTCTTCCGGCGCCCGCCGCCAGATAATTTTCGATGGCATCCATATTCCTTATGCCGCCGCCTATCTCAGCGGGGATATTAAGCCGTTTTAATATCCCGGCAATCATATCGAAATGCGCGGGAAACCCTTTAAACGCTCCGTCCAGGTCAACGATATGGAGAAACACGGCGCCCTCTTTCTCCCATTTTTTCGCGACTTCCAGCGGATAATCCGAATATTTTATCAGTCGCTCCGCTTTCCCCTGCTCCAGCCGCACACACCTGCCATTCGAAATATCAATAGCGGGTATTATAATCATCGTTCCACCATATCAATAAAATTTTTTATTATGGACAAGCCTTTAGCCTGGCTTTTCTCCGGATGAAACTGGCAGGCAAAAATATTATTCACGGAAACGGAAGACGCAAAACATCCGCCGTATTCCGTCCACGAAGCCGCCGATTCAGCATCCCCGGGAACAACATAATAAGAATGCACAAAATAGAAAAAATCGCCGCTTTTAATTCCCTTGAAAACAGGGCACTTCATTCCGTTATCCGTTAAAGACAGTGTGTTCCATCCCATATGGGGTATTTTTTCCTGGTTTTTGAATCTGGCAACCTTCCCCTTGAATATACCAAGACCTTTTTGCGTACCTTCTTCGCTTTCCTCAAATAAGACCTGGTAGCCTAGGCAAATCCCGAAAAACGGCCTGCCCGAAATTATAAATTCAACCAGGCTTTTATCCAGTCCGTCTTTTTTAAGATTTATCACACAGTCATCGAATGAGCCCACTCCCGGAACAACCAGCGCATCCGAAGATTCGATTTCAATTTTATCGCTGCTCAACAAAGCGTATGCGCCCATATGTTCAAATGCTTTTTGGACACTTCGCAAATTTCCCATTCCATAGTCAAGAATCGCTATTTTTTTCACAATCCCGCCTTAGAGACTTCCCTTTGTTGAAGGAGCGCCCTTTACTCTCTTGTCTATTTTTACGGCTTCGCGGAAAACTTTGGCAAGGGATTTAAAAACCGCCTCGCATATATGATGGGCATCTTCGCCGTAAACAAGCGCCAGATGAAGAGTCACGCCTGAATTCATTACAAACGCTCTCATAAATTCTTTTACCAGCGTAACATTAAAATCCCCGAGTTTTATCTGCCTTGTTTTTATCCTATAGTCCAGATACGGCCTCCCGCTGATATCAAGAGAGGCCTCAACCAGCGCCTCATCCATGGGAACACGCGCCGAATGAAAACGCGTAATTTCCGACTTATTCCCAAGTGCTTTACGCATCGCGAGTCCCATCACTATACCGATATCCTCAACCGTATGGTGATAGTCGACATGAACATCTCCTTTCGCGCTGATTTCCAAATCCATTAACGAATGTTTGGCAAAAAGCTCCAGCATATGATCGAGAAATCCTATACCCGAAGAAATCCTGCTTTTGCCTTTACCGTCTAAATTAATCTTGACCGTTATATCCGTTTCTGCGGTTTTTCTTTTTTCAAGGGCAACTCTTTTCATTCAACCCTCCGTTTTGTTTATCTTTCTGGATTCACTTAAAAACCTGCCGATTTCTTTTCTGTTTCCAACGCTGACACGGACATAACCGCTCAGCCACCCGGATTTAAAATGCCTTATTAATATCTTCTTTTTCTTGAGAAAACCCGTCAGTTTCGCGGCGCCGCACGGCGGTTTCGCGAAAATAAAATTCGCCTGCGACGGAAAACAGCTATAGCCCTGTTTTTCAAGGTTTCGCGCGAGGTATGCCCTGTTTGCTTTGATTGCCCGAACCGTTCTGTCGAAATACTTTCTGTCCCTGAAAGCTGCCCTGCCGGCTTGGGCGCCAAGCCTATTCACGTTATAAGAATCTTTCACTTTCAGGAGAACATCTATGTTTTTTTTTCGGGATACGGCGAATCCCAATCTCATACCGGCAAGAGAAAATGATTTTGACATCGACCTTGTAATAATCACATTATTGTATTTTTTAAACAGGTAAAGATAATTTTCTTCCGCAAAATCGGCATACGCCTCATCTATGACTATTAACGATTTTCTGTTTGATTCGCACAATTTTTCAATGTCGCGTTTATCAAAAGCGCAACCTGTCGGAGCGTTCGGGCTGGACAAAATTATCAATCCTGCTTTTGAAAAAATCATTGCCCCGGGTATCCTGGTCTGCTCATTTAAAAAATACTCTTTAACCGAAGCTCCGCTAATTTCGGCCAAAACCTTATAAAGAGAATATGTCGGGAACGTAACGGCGACAGTATCTCCCTTATTGATACAGGCCCTGAATATCAGAGAAATTACTTCATCGGAACCGTTTCCCGCCATTATATTGCCGGATTTTACCTTAAAGAATTTCGCCGCTTCCTCAAGAAGCCCGGAGCACAGAGGGTCGGGATACAGATTAAGTTCGCGGTTAACATATTTTCTCACTGAATCCAGCACTTTCGGAGACGGAGGAAAAGGATTTTCATTCGTGTTTAACTTGATATAATCATTTCCTACCGGCTGAAAACCCGGAATATAGGGATCCAGTTCCAAGATTTCTTTTTTGAAATATTCCATAATAACTGTAATTTTATTTTAAGCGGATTTTGATCGAATCAGCGTGGGCATCAAGCCCCTCGCTGTCAGAAAGCTCAATGGCGTATTTCGACGCTTTTTTTAACCCTTCTTTAGAATATTTAACTGTGGAAATATTTTTCAGAAAGTCCGAAACGGACAGCGCGGAGAAAAATCTCGCTCTCCCGCCTGTAGGCAAAACATGGCTGGGGCCCGCGACGTAATCCCCCAACGCTTCAGGCGACCAGTCTCCTACAAAGATAGCCCCCGCGTTATCGGTCCTCTTCAAAATATAATCGGCGTCTTCGGACATTATTTCAAGATGTTCCGGACCGACTAAATTAATTATATCTATTGCCTGTTTTTTATCGCGTACAAGTACCAGAAAAGTGTTATTCCTCAGAGACTCGGACAGGATTTTTTTCCTTGATAATTTCATTGCCTGTTTATACACTTCCTTTTCCGCGTCTTCCAGCAGAACTTTCGAATCCGCAACCAGGAAAACTCTGCTGGACACATCATGTTCAGCCTGCGCAAGCATATCGGCGGCAATATACGTAACTTTCGCGGATTTGTCCGCGACAATCATAACTTCGCTGGGACCCGCAACCATATCTATATCAACCAAACCATAAACCTGTTTTTTCGCGCAGGAAACAAATATATTTCCGGGTCCGACTATCTTATCAACTTTAGGAACGGTTTCCGTGCCGAACGCGAAAGCTGCGACGGCTTGCGCCCCGCCCACGCGGAATACGGAATCGACACCCGATAATTTACATGCCGCTAAAACCGCCGGATTTATATCTCCCCCGCAGCATGGGGGAGTCGCCACATATATTTCTTTCACTCCGGCGGCGCGCGCGATAACCGCAGTCATAAGAACTGACGAGGCCAAAGGCGCCGTGCCTCCCGGCACATAAATGCCAACCCGGCGGACAGGCCTTATTTCCAGACCTATTTCAGAACCGTCTTTTTTTCTTACTGCCCAGCCCTTTTTAACCTGCCTGGACGCATATTCTTGAATATTCTTCTTGGAAAATTTCAATGAAGCCAGAAGTTTTTTGGATATATTTGAAAAAGAAATATCCAGTATCTCATCTTTAACTTTAATAGCCGCGGGTGATAATGAATAATTATCAAACTTCTGAGTGAATTCTATCAGGGCCCTGTCGCCTATCCTCCTGACTTTATTCAGTATCTCCGCGACCGAAGCTTCGATTTCCTCATCAAAAAAGAAAGCTTCGCTTATCCTTTCAATACGCTTTATCCCTTTTGCGGACCTGCAATCGATAATTTCCATAACTTTCCTCTATCAAATTATCTACAACAAATAAACACAAGCCTAGAATATTAACATACTAACTAAAAATTCTTCAAGTAAAAATGCTTAAACTATCGGAAAACAAAAGCCGGGATCCCGTGATCCCGGCTTTCCAGAACAAAGAATCTGATTCATTCGGATTTTATTTTTTCAAAGGCAAAACTCCGGCCATTTCCCCTACCACATTCACCAGTTCTGAACCGGCAGGCACCACTATTTTTGCGTTGCTCATCAGCGATTTTTCAACGGCTTCCAATTTTCTGAGCAATTGGGCATTACCCACAAAATATTTATTGGCGGCCTCATTAACAAGTTTTATCGCTTCCGCTTCGCCTTCGGCCTGAAGGATTTTACCCTGTTTAATACCTTCCGCTTTTTTGATTTCCGCTCTTTTCTCGCCGTCTGCCTGACGTTCAAGGGCATTAGCAAAATCAAGCGCGGCTATTTTTTCGTTCTCGGCTTTTACAACTTTATTCATGGTTTCCTGAACATCCTGCGGCGGATCGATTTCCTTCAATTCCGTCCTCACGATATCAATCCCCCAATTATGCGTTTCCTTGCTCAAAGTGCCGAGCAACTCGCTGTTGATTTTATCTCTTTCGCTGTTAGCAGATTTAAGGGTCAGCGTTCCTATGATATTCCTGAGAGTGGTCCTGGCCAGGTTCACTATCTGCCACTTATAATTATATACATTATATTGCGAATTTTTTACGCTTGTCTCATCGTCTTTCACTTTAAAATAAACCTGTGCGTCAACACGGGCGTTCAGGTTGTCGTTGGTTATTATTTCCTGAGGCTGGGCGTCCACCATTTGTTCCGTAATATTAACGGTTATCATTCTGTCAACAAGGGGAATAACCCAGTTAAAACCCGGATAAGCGAACCTGTTGTATTTGCCCAGTCTCTCAACCAAACCTCTATGGGTAGGCCTGATAATCCTGATCCCTGAAGCGAATATTACAATTAAAACCGCAATTATTATCAGTAACATAACAGCCTCCTTTTCGTTTTTTATAAAGAATCTAACCGATTTCCATGGAAACGCGCAATTACAAAATCAGCCGATATTTATAAGAGCAGCAAAACGGCGTCCGCGGCAGATCTTATCTCCTTAAGCCACGGTAATTTCTTTGCAGAGATAAACATCCTGTATGGCATTTAATATCTGCATACCCTCCCCAAACGGTTTCTGAAACGCTTTTCTGCCCGAAATCAATCCCATGCCGCCGGCCCGCTTGTTGATAACGGCTGTTCTGACCGCCTGTTTTATATCGTTTTCACCCGAAGCCCCGCCGGAATTTATCAGCCCGATTCTTCCCATATAACAATTCGCCACCTGGTATCTCGTTAAATCTATGGGGTTTTCGGTAGTTAATTTATCATATATCAGACGGCTCGTTTTCCCGAAGTTTATGGCGGTATAACCTCCGTTATTCGCGGGCTGTTTTTGCTTGATAATATCCGCCCCGACAGTAACTCCCAGATGATTTGCCTGCCCCGTCAAATCCGCCGAAGAGTGATAGTCGACTTTATCTTTTTTAAAAGCCTCATTCCTCAGATAACACCACAAAACCGTAAACAAACCGAGATCATGCGCATACTTAAAAGCATTGGAAACTTCCTCTATCTGCCTTCTCGACTCTTCCGAACCGAAATAGACGGTGGCTCCGACCCCAACCGCTCCCATATCGCAAGCCTGTTCAACACCCGCAAACATATGCTGGTCGTAACTGTTGGGATAAGATAAAAGTTCGTTGTGGTTTATTTTTAAAATAAACGGTATCTTATGCGCGTAAGATCTCGCTACGGAACCCAGCGCGCCGAGAGTCGAAGCGACCGCGTTGCATCCGCCTTCTATCGCTAGTTTGACAATGTTTTCGGGATCAAAATAAATAGGATTCGGGGCGAAAGAAGCGCCGGCGGAATGTTCCACGCCCTGGTCAACCGGCAAAATAGAAAGATATCCGGTTCCGGCAAGCCTTCCGTGATTAAAGAGCCAGTTAAGATTCCTCAGGACCGCATTCGGCCTGTCGGAACACTTGAATATCCTGTCGACAAAATCCGGCCCGGGCAAATGAAGGTTTTCTCTCGGAATCGCGGCGCACTTGTGTTCCAGCAGTTCTTTCGATTCTTTCCCCATCAATTTCTCTATTTTGCCGAACATACATACCCCCCTCTTATTGTTTGGCTTTCCCCTGATTTTTAACCGCCTCAGCGGCCTTTTTTATTTCCTCCTCGTCTCCCAGATAATAATGCCTTATCGGTTTCAGCTCATCGTCAAGCTCATAAACCAGAGGTATACCCGTCGGAATATTCAAATCGACAATCTCCTCGTCTGGTATATTATCAAGGTATTTGACAAGAGCTCTTAAGCTGTTTCCGTGAGCGGCGATCACGGGTTTTTTCCCTTCTTTTATCGCGGGAACTATTTCATTGTGCCAGAAAGGAAGGAATCTCTTTACGGTATCTTTAAGGCATTCGGTCAGGGGCAATTCGTTTTCTCTCAGGTTGCTGTATCTGATATCTTTGCCGGGATACCTCTCATCCGTCTTCTCCAGCGCGGGAGGCCTGATATCATAACTTCTCCGCCATATTTTTACCTGTTCCTGTCCGAACTTAGCCGCAGTTTCGGATTTATTCAATCCCTGCAAAGCGCCGTAATGCCTTTCGTTGAGACGCCATGACCTAACTACGGAAATCCATTCCAAATTCATCTCTTCGAGCACAATCCACAGGGTTTTTATGGCGCGCTTTAAAACCGACGTGAAAGCCACATCGAAATCATATTTATCGCTTCTCAGCACCTGCCCGGCTTTTTTAGCTTCTTCTTCCCCCCTGGACGACAAACCCACATCTGTCCAGCCGGTGAATCTGTTCTCCTTGTTCCACACGCTTTCACCATGACGCAAAAGAACTATTTTACGCATTGCCAATCTCCTTCCGATTAAGTATTTGCAAACCTCCGACATCTCAACGGCGGCTCCAAGATATTATAAAATATCATAAGTTAACTCAATCTTATTTTTGCCGCTGGGATTATTAATCGGCTTGATCGGAAAAACGCTGAAGAAATTCGAGAGCGTCCGATTCGGAATGAAAAATATCAAATATTTTATCCAGCTCCGTTATCGAAAAAACCTTGGATATATTTTCGGAGAGACAGCACAGGCATACCCTGCCTTTGACCTTATATAAAGCCTTTTTCATGGCTATCAGCACGCTGAGGAAAGAGCTCGACATATAATCAACCCCCGCAAAATTGATTACTATGATTCCCCCGCCTGTGTCGATTGCGGACAGGATGCAGGATTTAATCTGGTCTATCATCAGAATATCCGTCAATTTTTCTATCGTAAAATAAAATATCCGGATATTCCCGTTTTGCTCAACGATAATAGGCAAATCTTTCATAAAAGTAATATATCCCCAAAGTGAGCGCGTTTCAAGAAAAGAAATATTTTTTCATTCGCCTATACATTTAACAAAAAAAGCCTTCTGCCTCATCCCGTCATATTCCAGATAGTAGATAGTCTGGTATCTTCCGAGATCGAGCCTTGCGGCAGAGACAGGAATCGTCACTCCCAACCCCATAACCATAGCCTTTAGATGGGCAGTTGCATTCCGCTTGGAATCATTTTCATCATGGAGATATTTTTTTTTGCAGGGTACAATACCGGCTAGTATCCCGGACATATCATCGTTCAGGGAAATATCGCTGTCGGTTATAATGACAGAAGAACTTGTATGCAGCGAATTGACAATGCAAAAACCTTCCGAAATACCACTTTCGCAGAGGGCTTCCGAAACCTTCTCCGTAATAGCCAACGCCTGTTCTTTGCGTTCAGTGATAATCTTGAATTCTTTTCTGAAAGTCTTCATTTTAAGTTGCATCTTCGAGAACGGCTCTGATTCTTCTTATGCCCGAGGATGAACTCTGTTCTTTTGTAATTCTGAAATGTCCAAGCTCCGCAGTATTTCCAACATGCGGCCCCGTGCAGATTTCTTTCGAAAAATCACCCATGGAGTAAACGGTGACAGTTTCCCCGTATTTATCGTCGAACAACCCCACAGCTCCCGATTTTTTCGCCTGCTCGGGTGTCATTTGTTCGTATTTGACATCATAGCTTCTCTTTATGACTCCGTTGACAATGTCTTCGACTTCCTTTATCTGTGTTTCGGTCAGTTTATCGGGATGGGAAAAATCGAACCTCAGCCTTTCTGCGGTAATATTACTCCCCCTCTGCTGAACATGTTCGCCGAGAACGATCTTGAGCGCCTTATGAAGCAAATGCGTCGCGGTATGGAGTCTTATGACCTTATCGGAACTGTTCTCTAATCCGCTCTTGAATTTCTTCTCGGCGCCGGCGCGGGATTTTTCCTGATGTTCCCCGTAGCATTTCGCAAAACCTTCCTCATCGACTTTTAATCCTTTTTCTCTTGCCAGTTCCTCGGTCATCTCAAGAGGAAAACCATACGTGTCATACAGCCTGAAAGCATGTTTCCCCGGAATAATGTCCGGTTTTTTGCCTGTCGCGCGGTACGCCTGTTCATATCCTGTCATCATCTTTTCAAACTCTTTCAGACCCTGATTGATTGTTTTCCCGAACCTTTCTTCTTCAGCCGCTAACTCGGATAAAATAAACAACCTGTTATCTTCAAGTTCATTCCATGGATTCTTCATAATCCCGATAACAACTTCGGCCAAGAGCGGACAGAATTTATCTTCAATGCCGAGAAGCCTTCCGTGTCTTATGATTCTTCTTATATAACGTCTCAGGACATACCCCTGGTCAACATTCGAAGGAACGATTGCCCTGTTATCCCCCAGGATGAAAACAGCGGCGCGTATATGGTCTGCTATGACTCTAAATGATTTTACGTATAAGACGTCATCGTAAGACTTTAAAGACAATTCTTCGATTTTTGATATAATAGGAGAAAAAAGTTCGATTTTATAGATATCCTTTTTCCCCTGCAGAATACAGGCCACACGTTCAAGCCCGAGTCCGGTATCGACGTTCTTCTGCGCAAGCGGTATAAATTTGCCGTCGCCCGTTTTATTGTACTCCATAAAAACATCGTTCCAGATTTCAAGCCAGTTCTTTTCATCTGTTTCGGGATTACTGTTTTCGGGAGGCAAATCATGACTTCCGACATAAAAGAACATTTCGGTATCGGGTCCGCACGGGCCCGTGCTGCCAGCCGGACCCCACCAGTTCTTCTCTTTTGAAAACGCGGCTATTCTGTTTTCTTTTAAACCTTTTCGGAGCCAGATTTTTTTTGAATCCGCATCGAAAGGAGCGTCTTCATCACCTTTAAAGATAGAAACGGCGATTTTGTTCCTGTCAAGACCGAGCCATTGTTTCCCGGTAAGAAATTCCCAGCTAATATCTATGGCTTCTTCTTTAAAATAATCCCCGATGGACCAATTGCCGAGCATTTCGAAAAAAGTCGTATGGCTCTCATCGCCGATTTCATCTATATCCTGAGTCCTTATGCATTTCTGGCAATTGACCAGCCTTTTCCCCATTGGATGTTTTTGGCACCCCATAAGATAAGGCACCAGAGGATGCATGCCGGCGGTGGTAAACAACACGGTGGGGTCATTTTCGGGAATTAACGAAGATGACGGGATCTCCTTATGTCCCTTCGTTTTGAAAAAATCAATAAAAAGCTGTCTTAATTTGTCTGAACGCATAAGAAGTCCTATTCTCCTCCAAGGACAAGATATCCTTTATTTGTGTGAAGGAGAGTTTTCCCCTGATTTGAGTCCGCAACCGACAAAAAACTCTGCAGATCGGCGATTTCCACACCGTTAATTTCGTCTATTATCAGTCCCGGAACGATACCTTTCTTATAAGCTTCGGAACCCGGCCTGACCCTAAGCACCAATATACCGTTCATATCGCCTATATCTATGTTATAGCGCTTTTTTAACGCAGGACTTATATCTGAAATTTCCATATCCCTCCAGGATACAGTGCGAAGAGGTTCTGCGGAATAACTGGTTTTACTTTCATCTGTGCCGGGCTTTTTCCCTATTACCACATCCGCTTCCATAATCTTGCCCATTCTTAAAAAAGTCAATTTATGGGAAGTCCCCACTTTTGAAAACATTATCAAATCGCCCAACTGCTGTGTCAATTCGATTTTTTTGGCGTCGAATCCTATGACTATGTCTCCTTTTCTTAATCCAGCTTTATCGGCGGGGCTCCCGGAATCTATATGCCATATAAGAGCACCGCCTTTAACAGAATAATCGAGTTTTAAGGCGATATCCGCCGTTACGCTCTGAAGCCATACACCTATCCATCCGTACTCAATCTCTTTGCCTTCCATCAGCCTGGGAACGATTTCTTTCGCCCTGTTCGCGGGAACGGCAAAACTTATTCCTTCATGCCCGCCCGAATGACTGAAAATTACCGTGTTAATCCCGATGATTTCCCCTTTCAGATTTACCAAAGGACCACCTGAATTACCTTTATTAATTGCGGCGTCTGTCTGGATAAGATCGCCAAAATACTTGTTTCCCGCAGCTATATCCCTGTTCAAAGCGCTTATAACACCGACAGTAACCGTCGGCTCTCTGGCATTGAGAAAAGCAAACCCGAACGGATTTCCTATCGCAATCGCCCACTGTCCGGTTTTCAAATTTTCTGATTTTCCCATTTTCGCATAAGGAAGTCCGGCCGCGTCAATCTTTATGACGGCAAGATCGGAATAGACATCCTTGCCTTTTACGACTCCGGGAAATCTCCTGCCGTCCGGAAGGGTCACTTCGATTTCAACGGCTTTATCGACGACATGACTGCAAGTGAGTATATAACCGTCGGGACTTATTATTACTCCGGAACCTAATCCTTTGCTCTTATACTCCCACTCCTGCGGATTACCGTAGAGCATCCGGAAAAACCTGTCCAGCAAAGGATCCTCGTGATACCTTTCATGTCCCATTACGAATATCTGTGTACTGCTTATTGATACTACCGCCGGTCCGACTTTGTCCGCCACCTTCGAAAAACAAGATTGTAGTTTTTCGGCATCACGCAAGCCGCAGCCCGCGAATACGATAATTACCGCCAAGCACACCAGGAGCATGGAAAACGCAAAGACATATCTCAAACGTTTTCCCCTATTAAAATCGTTACAGCCGCCGTTTTTCATATCTTATTCGGAAATTATTTCAACCCGGCTTTTTCCTTAATCTTCAAAACAATCTCTTTTTGAAGTTTGTCGTTTTCTTTGATTTCTTTTATGACATTTTCCCGTCCCTGTCCGAGTTTGCTGTCATTAAAATAAAACCACGCCCCTTTTTTATCTATTATGCCCAGCTCTATTCCGGCGTCAACAATTGAACCGGATCTTGAAATACCCTCATTAAACATAATGTCGAATTCTGCTATTCTAAACGGGGCCGCGACTTTGTTTTTAACCACTTTCACCCTTACCCTGTTTCCGGAACTTTCACCCGAAGTTTCTTTTATGGAGCTAATCCTTCTTATATCAAGACGCACCGATGAATAAAATTTCAGGGCATTACCCCCTGGAGTCGTTTCCGGATTTCCGAACATAACGCCTATTTTCATCCTTATCTGGTTAATAAAAATACAGCAGGTTTTTGATTTTGAAATGGATGAAGTAAGTTTTCTCAAAGCCTGGCTCATCAATCTCGCCTGAAGGCCTATAAACGAGTCCCCTATTTCTCCCTGTATTTCCGCCTTGGGGACAAGAGCCGCCACAGAATCTATGACGACCACATCAACAGCATTGCTCCTCACAAGAGTTTCCGCAATCGAAAGGGCGTCTTCTCCCGAATCGGGCTGTGAAACCAGCAAATCGTCGAGGTTTACGCCGAGTTTTTTCGCATAAATGGGATCCATGGCATGTTCCGCGTCTATAAAAGCGGCTTCACCTCCGGCTTTCTGGGCATTTGCTATAACATTCAGCGCAAGAGTCGTTTTTCCCGACGATTCCGGGCCGAACAGTTCAACAACGCGGCCCCGGGGCAACCCGCCTATACCGAGAGCTATGTCAAGGGTCAAAGCTCCCGTAGAGATATACGGTATGTTAACATGCGCCGCGGCGTCGCCGAGTTTCATGATAGCGCCCTGTCCGAATTGTTTTTCAATTTGTGTTATAGCGGTGTTGAGCGCTTTTTCTTTCCCCTGAACTTCCTTTTGTTTTGAAGTCATATTTCCTCCCTCTGTCCGATCAATTTAAAGTTTGATTTCCGCCAATTTCTCGTATACAGGACCTTCTCCGGTCAATTTACCGGAATAGAATATTAACATTTTACAATCGACAAAAGCAACCGGTGTTTTAGCCGATCCAGCCAGCGCGGAACTGAATCCCGGCGCCCTTTTTCCGCATCGGCCCAGAGTCAAATGAGGGCTAAAATTATCTTCATCCCGCAAATCTGTGTATTCCGCGGCGCTTTCTTTTATGATGCCGTTCAATACCTCTATTTTTTCTCTGCCCTCACCGATACCAAGCCATATAACCCTTGGATATTCACTCCTTCCGAAAAACCCGAGGCCCTGCAGAGAGAACGTAAATGCCCCGAAATTCGATACTGAAGCGGAAATAACGGCAATCAATTTCTCCGCGGCCGCGGCTTCAAGACGTCCGAAGAACTTTACCGTAATATGAAGATTTTCATTTTTAACCCAGCGGACATTCCCGAATTCCGTTTTTAACGGTCTGATAATCCGGGATATCCCGGGTTTTGCCTCTTCGGGTATGTCAATAGCCAAAAAACACCTGTCTTTTTGCATAGTAAAACAATAATCGCGGATATTTATTCCGCTATCAGATATTTCCTCAGCAGATCGAGAGCGGCATAACACGCTTTTCTTCTTACCTGGTCTCTTTGCCCGACAAATCTGAATTCTTCGGTTCTGCTTACGAAACCGTCATCCAGGGCGACATAAACCAAACCGACGGGTTTATCGGAAGTTCCCCCGGAAGGGCCCGCTATTCCGGTTATACTGACGGCTACATCGGAAGTGGCTCTTCTTCTGCATCCCCTGGCCATCTGAAGGGCGCACTGGGAACTTACCGCGCCCTTACTCACCAGAACATCCTTGGAAACTCCCAGATCCAGAATTTTAAGATTATTGCAATATGTCACATAACCTCCCAGAAAATACTTCGAACTGCCTGATATTCCGGTTATTATTTCCGAAAGCATTCCGCCGGTGCAGGATTCCGCGACGGCAACCGTTTTCTGATGCTTTGTCAAAAGTTCTCCTATCATATTCTCCACGCGCTCATCTTTTTCAGAATACATATTGGATCCGAAGTTCTTTTTTATTTCTTCAAGCAGAGCCGCCGCGGCTTCTCCGCCCCCGGTCTTTAATCTGATTATTACTTCTCCTGTTTTGGCGCGGAGACCGTATGAAAAATTTCCTTTCTCTTTCAGGATTTCCGCCATAATCGAATCGACAACCGACTCTGACATACCGGAAACACAAATGTAATTCACTCTCCCCTCCGAAAAAGCCCCGTCTTCTTTAAATCCAAGCAGTCTCAACCCGTCTTTTACCATAGGTTCCAGTTCACAGGGAGGCCCGGGGAGCATTAATACTTTTTTGTTTCCTTCTTCTATGAATATACCCGGCGCGCTTCCTACCGTATTAAATATTACTTTCGCTTTTTCGGGAAGCAGGGATTGCTCTCTGATGGAAGCTTCCGTAACGGGGGGCGAGGAAAAACGATACCGTTCCTTAAGTGTGTTGTAGATTTTCGTGTTTTTGACAAGATTCCTGTTGAAAATCTCCGCAACCGTTTTTTTTGTCAAATCATCGGAAGTCGGGCCCAGCCCGCCCGTAGTTATTATAATATCCGAATCACAAATATATTTTTTTATTTCCTTTTTGATGACATCCGGGTCGTCGGGCAGGCAAACCTGCTTGGTTATATTTCCGCCGCAACGGAAAACGGCGCTGGACAGTAACTGGAAATCCGTATTCAGCACTTCTCCGTTAAGCAATTCTTCTCCTATATTCGCGATTATCACATTCATATATCCCTCATAACGGCAGCAGGGTCAATACTCGACGCCATAGCCCTCTTTTTCGGCAAGGATAAACAGAGCTTCCCCGAATTCTTCGGCGGCTTCGGGTTTGCCGGCAGTCACAATCAATCCGTCAACCACCACATTCTCGTCTATAAATAGCGCGCCCTGATCTTTCAACCTGTTTTTCACGGAAGGCCAGGACGCGACTTTAACATTTTTTAAAACTCCCGCGTTCGCTAAAATGACCGGAGCGATACAGCTCGCGCCTAAAATCTTATTTTTACTCGCGGCTTTTATCGCTATTTCATGCGCTGTCTTATCATCCCAATATTCCATCGCGCCGCTTCCTCCGACAAAAACAATCACATCGTAATTTTCCGGATTCACATCATATATCAGTGTTGAAACATCAAAGCTGTTCCCGAGCATACCTTTGATGCTTCCCGTGGCCGAAGAAACCACGTCAACACGCCAATTGGACTGTTTGAATACTCTCATGGGATAAAAAAGCTCTTCATCCCTGAAATTCGAGCTTGGAATTATAAACAATATCGCAGGATCATCTTTGCCGGCCAAAACAAAATTGCCCGAAAAAAAAATAAAAACCGTCAAAAAAAAGATTTTAAACAAAATCGGGCGCACAATAAGGCTCCTAAGCAATCCATGAATCGTTTTTAAAATATTTTTTCCTGTTAAGGAAACATTCGCCGCATAAGGCTTTTTTTCTGCAAAACATTTTTCCTGTTTCCACTATCTGCGCGTGATAATCCCCGTATAAGCCGGCTGTCGCGGGCAGTTTTGATTCAAAAAACATTCTTATGATATCATAATCCGTCTTCTCGTCAAAGAATCCGTGTCTCGAAAATAACCTTCTTGTATAAGCGTCGACAACAAACACGGGTCTTCCAAACGCATATAATAACATCGAATCGGCCGTTTCCGGCCCTATTCCTTTTACGTCTAAAAGATTTTTCCTCAGAGTATCCGTATCAACCCGGGCCATATTTTCCAGGGATTTAAAATTGTCATATACAAAAGAACAGAATATCTTCAGCCTTTCGGCTTTCTGTGCGTAAAAACCCGAAGGCTTTATCAGTTCCCTCAAAACCGCAACTTTGATACTTAACAACCCGTTCAATGAAAGAACCTTTTTTTTCTTCATATTAGCTATAGCTTTTTCGACATTTTTCCATGAAGTGTTTTGGGTTAAAAGAGCCCCGACGCATATCTCAAAAGGCGTATCAGCCGGCCACCAGCGTCGGTGTCCGAAATAATCATACATCGCATTATACATATCCGCAATATCAGAAACCTTACCTTTCATAATTATCTTCGTCAATCATCAATACG
Source organism: bacterium (assembly GCA_028717725.1). GTDB lineage: Bacteria > Auribacterota > UBA6266 > UBA6266 > UBA6266 > UBA6266. Next base: position 17,109 of record JAQUNG010000009.1, read on the forward strand.
GCCGCGCCGAATAATGTGAGATCTCCGTCTATCACATCGAACAGATTTTCTTCTTTGAATATCCCGGCGTCTCCGCCGGTGCCTATTACGGTCCTAAATCTTATGCCAAGTTCTTTTTCAATCCTGCGTTTCATCCCTCTGACCAGCTCTGTTATCCCGTAATAAAGCCCGGCCCTCACAGCATCGGGAGTGTTGTCAGCAATAACGGAACGGGTTTTTGCGAAGTTAAATTCGGGCAGCAGCGCCGCCGAAGAAATTAAAGCGTTTTTGGATGTCCTCAGACCCGGAAAAATAATACTCCCGTCATAATGCCCGGGTTTTTTTACCACATCGAAAGTGATCGCCGTCCCGAAATCAACGACCAGAACAGGTGTTTTATATTTCATTGAAGCCGCCGCGGCGTTCGCAATCCTATCGGCTCCCGCCTGCTTTTTGTATTTATCATTTATTTCAACGGTCTTTATTTCAGAAGGATTGACAAAATATACTTTACAGGGAAGATCCGATAACGCTTTTTTCAGAATCAAACCCGCTTCGGGAACTACGGTGCTGACCGATACTTTTTCGATACCGTTTTTCAGGATAATCTTCGCGGCGAAAGAAATGAATTTGTTTATATCCTTCAATAAACTTTTTTTGCGGTTTAAAATCCTTCCCGCCGAATAAACCCCGCCGTCGACAGAGGAATTCCCTATATCAACACAAAAAATCTTTGTCGTATCGGTCTTCAAATCAGCTCCCCCGAAATGACTTTTTCTATCGAGTTGTCGTCTCTGCGTATAATCAGAGCCCCCGTATCGTCAAACCCCTGAGCATACCCGTGTAAAGCGGCGGATCCGACTTTTATATCTATGACATTACCCAACGTTGAAGAATAATCTATATATTCTTTTATGATACAGCCGGGGTTTTTGCTTCTTATGAATCTATACTTCCTATCCAGCGCGGACAACAAATTTCTTCCCGCTTCGATCCTGTCGGCTTTATGTCCGCATTCATCAAAAACGGATGTTGCGGTTTTTCTGATATCCGGGCCCATCTTGCGTATTTCGGAATTTATATTTACGCCGATTCCCATAACGGCGTAATCGATAATATCCGCCTCCGTTTTTATTTCCGTCAATACGCCTCCTATTTTCTTGTTTTTTATCATTACGTCATTAGGCCACTTAATGGTCGCCGACAAACCGAAATGTCTTAGCATCTCGCATATCGACAGCGCCGCCGAAACGGTAAGTATCGATGAAGAAGAGGGATGTATTCCCGGCCTCAAAATCACAGAACATAAAAGATCCATGGATTTCTCCGAAAGCCACGTCCTTCCGAGCCTGCCGCGCCCTTTAGTTTGATATTCGGCAAATATAACTGTTCCTTCTTCCGCGCCTGACCTCGCTTTCTCCTCGGCAATATCACTTGTGGATGAACATGACCGATAAGTGACGATGTTTTTTCCTATAATCTCGGTTTCCAGCCCCATTTCAATCTCCCGGGGAATTAACCTGTCGGGAACTTTTAAAAGCCGGTAGCCGAGATGAGGAACCGCTTCAATATCATATCCGTTATTTCTTATGGCTTCTATGTGTTTCCATATCGCCGTTCTTGTTATCCCCAATTCATCGGCGATTTCAGCGCCTGATATGTAACCTTCCCTGTTAGAATGCAGGGCTTCCATAAGTTTCGATTCGATATCCATAAAATCATCTCAAATTGTTTTTATTTCCATCGTGATGTCCACACTCGCCGCGGAATGGGTTATTTTTCCTATCGAGATTATGTCTACCCCCGTCTTCGCAACCTCGCGGACATTTGAAAGGGAAAGACCTCCCGACGCTTCCAGCTCAACACCGCCTTCCGCCAGACCAACGGCGGTTTTAAGTTTTTCTATGCTCATATTGTCCAGTAATATCCTGTCGGCTCCGCTGCTTTTCGCGACAGTCACAAACTGCGGATCGTCGATTTCGACTATAACAAAGGCTTTCGGTTTTTTCCGCTTCGCGATTTTGACCGCTTTTTCTACGGCATCTTCTGGTTTGCCCTTAAACAACTTCAGGTGATTATCTTTAATCAACACCTGATCGTACAATCCCATACGATGACATTCGCCTCCGCCGACCGTAACGGCATATTTTTCAAGTATCCTCCATCCGGGCGTGGTTTTCCTGGTAGCCATTATAGTAGTCCCGTACGGTTTAACCGCATTGACATATTCGGCTGTCAGCGTTGCGATGCCCGACAGTCTTGAGATAAAATTAAGGGCAGTCCTTTCAGCCTTAAGAAGGGATTTAATTCCCCCTCTGATAACTGCTATAACATTTCCCTTTTTAACTAAATCGCCTTCCATTTTCTTTTTTCCCGTTATTACGAAAGGATCAACCATTTTAAAAACATAATCAACCAAATCCAATCCCGCCGTTATGAAAGTTTCGTTCGCGATTAGCTCGGCTTCCACCGGAAAATTTTTCTCAATGAGAGAATCTGTCGTAATGTCGCCTTTCCCTATATCTTCCCCGAGAGCAAGCCTGACAAGCCTGTCAGTGTGTTTACTGAAGATGTCCATATCATTCCTCTTTTAACAATATTTTTTACGTATTACCGGCCTCTTCCGCCTTTCAATGTATATATATTGTCCCTTAAAGAAGCGGCTTTTTCGAAATCCAGATTATCAGCCGCTTCTTTCATCTCCTTTTCCAGGACATAAAGTTTTTCTAGCGTCCTGTAAGGAACCGGCCCTTCTTTAACGAGCGATTCGACGATTTGTTCCGCTTCTTCTTTCTTATGAGATAAAGCCGCCTGTTCTTTTCTGATTATAGAAGAGGGTTTTATACCGTGTTCCCTATTATATTCTTCCTGCACCCGTCTCCTGTCTGCGGTTATTTCAACAGCTTTTCTCATGGAATCTGTAATCTTATCCGCGTAAAGGATGACTTTTCCGTTCAGGTTTCTTGCCGCTCTGCCGGCAATCTGTATTAAAGACGTTTCGGACCGCAGAAACCCCTCTTTGTCCGCGTCGAGAACAGCTACCAGCGCGACTTCCGGCAGGTCTATGCCTTCCCTCAGCAGATTTATACCCACCAGCACATCGAACTTTCCGTCTATCAGTTCACGCAATATCTCGACTCTTTCTATCGCGTCAAGTTCGGAATGTATATATTTTACCCTGATATCCATCTTTCTTAAATATAAAGTTAATTCTTCGGATGTTCTCTTTGTAAGAGTGGTCACGAGTACTTTATGTTTTTTGCGGGTATAATTATTTATTTCTCCGATCAGATCGTCCACCTGAGTTTCAAGAGGTCTTATTTCGATATCCGGGTCAAGAAGACCCGTGGGTCTGATAATCTGGTCAACCGGCTCGGAATCTTTCTTCAATTCATAAGGGCCTGGCGTGGCGGAAACAAATAAAGTTTTCCCTGTCAGATTTTCAAATTCCCGAAAATCAAGAGGTCTGTTGTCAAGCGCCGAAGGAAGTCTAAACCCGTATTCAACAAGTGTTTTTTTTCTCGATCTATCCCCTTCATACATACCCCTTATTTGAGGTAAAGTTACATGCGATTCATCAATAACCGTCAAAAAGTCGTCGGGAAAAAAATCTATGAGACATGAAGGACGGGAGCCCTCGCGCCTGCCGGTTAAATGTCTCGAATAATTTTCGATTCCCGCACAATAGCCAAGTTCTAAAAGCATTTCCATGTCGTACTTAGTCCTCGATTCCAAACGCTGAGCCTCAAGATATCTTTTGTTCTTATAAAAGTACTCAAGGCGGCCGGCCAACTCTTTTTTTATCGATTTTACAGCCTTTTTTATCTTATCCGCGGGCAGAACAACATGTTTCGCCGGATATATGCGTATTTCGCGTTCGGAACTTTTTTTTCTTCCGGAAACCGCGTCAATACTGTTTATAGCCTCAATTTTTTCGCCGTAATAAGAAATGCGGACCGGTTCGTCCCGGTATGAAGGGAATATCTCGATAGTATCCCCTCTTTTCCTGAATGTGCCGGGGGCAAAAGACACATCATTTCTCTCATATTGGATTTCCACAAGTTTTCTTATAAGTTCTTCCTGAGCCAAACATTCCGGGCCTGTTTTCAACCGTATCACCATATTCCCGTAATCTTCCGGAGACCCCAGTCCGTAAATACAGGAAACGCTGGCAACTATAATTACATCGCGCCTCGAAAGGAGGGAAGCTGTTGCTGATAACCTGAGTTTTTCAATCGCTTCATTAACAGAAGAATCTTTTTCGATATAAACATCCGTCTGGGGAATATATGCCTCGGGCTGATAATAATCATAATACGAAACAAAATATTCCACGGCATTATGCGGGAAAAAATTTTTCAGTTCGCTGAAAAGCTGGGCGGCCAATGTCTTGTTGTGAGACACTATAAGTGTAGGGATATTCATCGATGCGATGATATTGGCTACGGTAAATGTTTTTCCCGATCCCGTAACTCCTCTTAATACTTTTCGCCTGCCGCCGAGGGAAAATGATTCTGCAATAAGCCGGACGGCCGACGGCTGGTCTCCTGCCGGCTTAAAATCCGAAACCAGGCGGAATGAGTTAGCGGAAGATTTTACATTCATTTGTTTTTCAGAGAACGCAAATATTCGATCGAAGCGTTTATCTTATCCGTATCCTCCCGTAGCTTTTTCTTTTTCTCGATCTCCTTGCGCACCACATCCTTCGGAGCGCGCTCTAGAAAATTCCTGTTGGATAATTTTTTCGAAACAACAGATATATCCTTCTCGATCCTGCTTACCTTCTTTTCTAAGCGGTCCAGTTCCGCGTCCGTATCAATGGATGATTCCAAAGTCATAAAAATATTTCCGCGCGAAAAAACAGCGGTCGGAAGAGCGTCATCCTGCTTATATGAAGACGATATTTTTATATCGTCCGCTTTCGATAATTTTTTCAAAGCCGATAAATCCTCTCCGATAAATTCCCGATATTCCTTGTCCCCTGATTTAATGACGAAACTGACGTTTTTGGACGGCGGGATATTGTATTCGCTCCTGAGGTTTCTCATGGCTTTTATCATCTCATGCTTCACCTCAACCAGAGAAATAATCCCTGTATCTGATTTTTTGGGTTTGAAATCGGGCCAGGCGGCAATCATTATAGATTCACAGGGCTTCTTTTTCCCGGACGCTTCAAAGAGTTTCTGCCAGATTTCTTCGGTTATAAACGGCATAAAAGGATGCAAAAGCCGTAATGAAGTTTCCAGGACTTCCAAAAAGATCGATATAGTTTTATTCTTTTTTAAAACATCGCTCCCATACAGCACCGGCTTAACGGATTCTATGTACTTATCGCAAAATTCATGCCATATAAAGTCGTATATTGCTTGGGCAGAATCGTTAAAGCGATATTTATTAAGTGATTTCTTAACTATTTCAGACGTTTGCGCCAACTTGTATAATATGTACTTGTCATCGGAAGACAGTTCTTTTTCCGAAGGTTCTTCAAAATCTGAAAGCAGATTCAATATGAATCTGGAAGCGTTCCATAATTTATTCGCAAAATTTCTCCCTATCTCAAATTTCTGGTCGGATAAATACACATCCTGGCCCTGCGCCGTTATTACAATAATACTGAACCTGAGGGCGTCCGCCCCGTATTTCCCCACTATATCCAGGGGGTCTATGCCGTTGCCGAGAGATTTCGACATTTTCCTGCCCTGCTCGTCCCTGACGGTCCCGTGTATATAAATATCCCTGAACGGCTCTTTCCCAATGAATTCAAAACCGGCCATTATCATCCTGGCCACCCAGAAAAATATAATTTCCGATGCCGTTGAAAGAGTATTGGTGGGATAGAAGTAATCCAGTTCCTGCGTGTTTTCAGGCCATCCAAAGGTCGAAAAAGGCCACAGCCATGAGGAAAACCATGTATCGAGCACATCTTCGTCCTGTTTTATTTTACCGCTTGAACATACCGGACATCTTACCGGGTCTTTTATATCGACTATTTTTTCGCCGCAACCATCGCAATACCAAACCGGGATCCTGTGTCCCCACCATATCTGCCTTGAAATACACCAGTCTTTTATATTTTCAAGCCAGTTGATATACACCTTGGTCCATCGCGCCGGATAAAAATTTATCCCGCCGGAAGCAACGGCTTTTAACGCCGGCTCCGCCAGGGGTTTCATTTTTACAAACCACTGTTCCGAAATATAAGGTTCTATGACCGTATGACATCTATAGCAATGTCCGACGGAATGAACATGATTTTCCGTTTTATCAAGCAGTTTCTTTTCTTCAAGATCGATAATGATTTTTTCTCTTGCCTCATATCTGTCCATTCCCCGGTACTCAGGTCCGGCATTATCATTCATCATCCCCTTTTCATCCATAACTGTAAGGGGCTTCAAACCGTGGCGGACACCTATTTCAAAATCGTTCGGATCATGAGCGGGAGTAACCTTAACGGCGCCTGTGCCGAACTCAGGATCAACAAATTCATCGGCGATAACGGGGATTTCTCTGTCGGCAAGCGGCAATAACAGTGTTTTTCCGATAAATTTCTTATATCGCCTATCCGAAGGATTAACTGCCACAGCCAAATCCCCCAACATCGTTTCCGGTCTGGTAGTGGCAACCGTAATATGACCGGAAGAATCCTTCAGGGGATATTTTATATACCATAAATGCCCTTTATGGTCTTCGTGTTCAGCTTCTTCATCCGATAACGCCGTTTCGCATCTCGGGCACCAGTTGATTATATATCTGCCTTTATAAATAAGCCCCTTTTTATAAAGTTCAACGAAGGCTTTCCGGACGGCAAAAGAAAGTCCTTCGTCCATAGTAAATCTTGTCCTCTTCCAATCGCATGAACATCCTATTTTTTTCAGCTGGTCGAGGATTCTCTTCTCATATTTTTCTTTCCATTCCCACACTTTTTTTACGAATTTATCCCTGCCAATGCTTTTCCGGGTCGTATGCTCTTTAGAAAGTTCTTTTTCAACCGCATTCTGAGTCGCTATGCCCGCATGATCCGTTCCGGGTATCCACTCCGCAACATACCCCTGCATTCTTTTATGTCTGATAAGAATATCCTGAATGGTGTTGTTAAGACCATGTCCCATATGCAGCACAGAAGTCACATTCGGAGGTGGGATAACTATGCTAAACGGTTCCCTGTCTTTAACGGGAACGGCATGAAAAAAGTTATTTTTCTCCCAAAAACCGTATATTCTGTCTTCCACCCGGCCGGGTTCGTATTGTTTAGGCAAATCTACTGGCATATTGCAACCGTAATTTAGTTGTTTTTGATATTTTCATCTTTAAAAAGCTTATATTCAACGCTGTCTACAAGAGCTTCCCAGGAAGCTTCTATAATGTTTTCTGAAACCCCGACGGTTCCCCACATGTCTTTCCCGTCCGTCGATTCGATAAGGACTCTGACTTTGGCGGCTGTTCCGCTTTTTGCGTCAAGCACCCTGACTTTGAAATCAGTCAGGCGCACATTCGCGATCGCGGGATAAAACGGGATCAGAGCTTTCCTAAGCGCATTGTCAAGCGCGTTAACGGGGCCGTCACCTTCGGCCGCAGTGCGTTCTTCTTTGCCGTTTACACTGACTTTTACGGTAGCCACGGAAATCAATTTGCTGTCCGTTCTTTTTTCGTCTATAACGGTAAAACCTTCCAGATCAAAAAAACTTTTGTGTTTTTTCAGAACTTTCTTCATCAAAATGTCAAAAGATGCCTCGGCGGCCTCGAATTCATAACCCTTCTTTTCCAGTTCTTTCAGGTCTGACAATATTTTTTTCGCCTCCGGTGATTTATCTTTAACGTCAAGCCCATATTCAATCGCTTTAAGCAGGACATTGCTTTGCCCGGAAAGATCTGAAATCAGAATCCGCCTCTTGTTGCCTACAAGCGCCGGATTCATATGTTCATAGCTTGTTTTGTCTTTCTGCACGGCATTTACGTGGACACCGGCTTTGTGAGCGAAAGCGCTGTCTCCCACATAAGGCATTTTATTGTTATGCCTTACGTTTGCCAGTTCATCCACAAACCGGGAAACTTCCTTTAAATGTCCTAACTGAACGGAAGACACGCAATCAATTTTCATTTTGATTTTCAAAGCGGGTATGATCTCGCAGAGATTCGCGTTTCCGCTCCTTTCTCCATAACCATTTATCGTTCCCTGAACCTGAACAGCGCCGAGTTCAACAGCAGAAAGCGAATTCGCGGTCGCCAAACCGGCATCATTATGGGTGTGTATTCCAAAGGGAATTTTTAACTCGCATTTAACCTTGCTTATAACATCACAGAGTCTCGATACCAGCGTTCCCCCGTTGGTATCGCACAGGACAATACAATCGGCCCCCGCGCGCTCTGCGGCCAGTATCGATTCTAACGCGTATTCGGGATCGAGTTCAAAACCGTCAAAAAAATGTTCGGCGTCAAAGAAAACCTCTTTATGCCTGCTTTTCAGATAGTTAACTGAATCATAGATTAACTTCAGGTTTTCTTCTTTCGATATCTTTAAAACATTTTTCACATGAAGAACCGAACTCTTGCCGAAAATGGTGACAACGGGAGTGCGCGCTTTCAACAGGGCCTGGATATTGGGATCCTTCGCGACCTTGTTTTTTGCCCTTCTTGTGCTCCCAAACGCCGCGATTTTAGCTTTTTCAACCCTTATCTTCCTCAGGGAATCAAAAAAATGCATGTCCTTGGGATTGGAACCCGGCCACCCTCCCTCGATATAAGAGATGCCCAAATCGTCGAACTTTTTCGCCATAAGCAATTTGTCCGATACGGAAAAAGTGATTCCTTCCGCCTGACTCCCGTCTCTCAATGTCGTATCGTATATTCTTACTTTATTTTTCATATAGACACCTATTTCCCCGATAAATTAAAAGCTTTATGAAGAACCTGAACGGCCTTATCGGCTTTATCCCTTTCCACAACACATGATATCTTTATCTCGGATGTTGCTATCATTTCTATATTAATGCCCGCGTCGGCAAGCGTTCTGAACATCGTCGCCGCTACCCCCGGGTGACTTTTCATTCCGACTCCTACAATAGAAACCTTCGCTATATCATCGTCAAACTTCACCCCTGTTGAGCCCGCTTTTGAAACAACTTTCCTTACCACATCCGTCGCTTTATTGACCTCATCCCTTTTTACGGTAAAGGATATATCCGTCTTTCCATTTTCACTGACGTTCTGCACTATCATGTCGACATTAACATTCGCGTCGGCAAGCGACCCGAAGACCAGAGATGCTATCCCCGGCTTATCGGTCACTCCCTGAATAGTTACTTTCGCTTCATCCGCATCCGCGGCTATACCGACAACAACTGGTTCTTCCATTTTATCAGTCTCCTCGGTTATTATAGTTCCGTCACACTTATTGAAACTTGACCTTACATGGATCTTGACCTTGTATTTTTTCCCGAACTCAACGGATCTCAACTGCATTACTTTAGTGCCCAGGCTGGCCAGTTCGAGCATATCGTCATATGTTATTTTTTGTATTTTTTTCGCGTCTTTGACCATCCTCGGATCGGCGGTAAAAACCCCTTCCACATCGGTATATATTTCGCAGACATCTGCGTTCAACGCCGAAGCAAGGGCTACCGCCGTGGTATCGGAACCGCCGCGCCCCAGCGTAGTTATGTTTCCCTTTTCATCCATCCCCTGAAAACCCGCGACAATAACGATATTTCCCATCACAAGTTCTTCCTTGACCTTATCGGGAGATATATTCAATATTCTCGCCTTCCTGTGCGAACTGTCAGTATAGATACCTACCTGTCCTCCCGTCAAAGATATAGCCTGTGCTCCTATCCTGTGTATAGCCATGGTAAGCAGGGCGGACGATATCTGTTCACCGGTCGACAAAAGCATGTCCATTTCTCTTTCCGAAGGATTGTCGGAAATCTTTTCGGACAACGTTATGAGATCGTCCGTCGTGTCGCCGAGCGCGGAAACCACGGCTATCACTTCATTGCCCTGTTTTTTTGTTTCGACTATCCTCGCTGCGACATTTTTGATTCTCTCCGGATTTGCCACCGAACTTCCGCCGTATTTTTGCACAATCAAAGCCATCTTCAGCAACCCCTCTCTTCTCATTAATGTTTAATGAAATAATCCATCAGCCGGTATCCCTTTTCAAATTTTAAAGTCGGGGATTTGCAGCACTCTTCGTCATAAGAAACAAATCCGTCTTTTTTTATGCCGTTTCCGCATATACAAAAAGGAACAGGATCCCGCGTATGGGTCTTTAACGGAAGAGGCGTCGCATGGTCGCATAAAAATAAAATCCGATAATCTTCCCGTCCGTCAAAATGCCCCAGTATTTTTTTTACAACTTTTTCGTCAATGTTTTCAATGGCTTTTATTTTCTCTCTCAGATTGCCGTTATGTCCGGCTTCGTCCGGCGCTTCTATATGCACAAACACAAGGTCGTTTACGGACAAAGCTTTTAGCGAGTAATCCGCCTTCGCTTCATAATCGGTATCATAATAACCGGTTGCCCCCGGAACATTTATCACATCCATGCCAAGCGCTTTCCCTATTCCTTTCAACAAATCAACAGCGGATATTATCCCCGCGTTTAAACCGAACTTCTCTTTAAACGGAGGTATTTCAGGCAGCTTTCCCGCGCCCCAGAGCCATATCATGTTAGCAGGATTCTCACGAAGGTCAAGTCTTACCGAATTGATATCCGCATCACGCAATATATCGGCGGATTTTCTCATGAGTTTTATCAGTATTTTGGAACCCTTTCCCGAAGGAAGGTTCGGAGATATCGGTTTACCCGATATATCGTGCGGCGGGATACATTTTAACTTCGACGCGTCAGAACCCAGGACGGTTTCCTTTATTACCATGATATGCCTGTAACTGACACCCGGATAAAATTTCACGCCTTCCGGGGACATCATTTCGTTCAGTCTTTGTATTGCCGACTCGGCTTCCTCTGTCTTTATATGCCCCGCGCTGTAATCTACCATCACACCTTCATCGACGGTAACAAGATTGCATCTGAAAGCTATCTCTCCTTTTCCCAATTCTATTCCCCTGCTCAACGCTTCGAAAGGCCCTCTTCCCGAATAATATTTTAAGGGGTTATATCCCAGAATCGACATATTGGCGATATCGCTTCCGGGTTCGAGGTTGTCCGGCACGGTCTTTACAAACCCGCATACGCCGTTTTTCGCAATTAGGTCTATATTAGGTTTTCTCGCCGCTTGAAGGGGGGTTTTATTTCCCAATTCGGGCAGACCATAATCCGCCATTCCGTCTCCGACGACAACTATGTATTTCATATTTCTTTTAACCGCCTTATTTATTCCGAAAAATTATGCCGGTTATCTCTTGCATATCCGCTTTACAGACAATCGGCTTGCAAACCGAAGCTATCGCCCTGTCGGGATCCTTAAGCCCGTGGCCCGTAAGGGTGCATGTCACAATACCGTCTTCACGACCCGAAAAATATCCTTCCTTGAACTTTTTAATGAATCCCGCCACAGACGCGGCCGATGCCGGTTCGCAAAAAACACCTTCCCTGGCCAGTAATTTATACGCTTCAAGAATCTCCTCATCGGACACCATTTCAATCAAACCACCCGATTCATCTCTCGCTTCCTCAGCTTTTTTCCAGCTTGCCGGATTGCCTATTTTTATCGCGGTGGCGATAGTTTTAGGGTCTTTAATGACATACCCTTTCACTATGGGCGCCGACCCTTCGGCCTGAAAGCCCAGCATTCTGGGTCTCGAAGAAATATTCTTT
>JAQUNG010000010.1 GCA_028717725.1 bacterium
ACGAAACTTACACTTGTCGCCCAAAGAACAAAATTCGCCGACAGGAACTGCGTTATCATCGCGTACGGGGATAAAATAGAAGTTGTCAGGGACACGGACATCGCGGTGATATCGGGGGGAGACGCAGAAGGGTCTTACAAAAGAATTGTCGAATTTTCAGGCGAAGAAGCTTTATCCTCCGCGATGCTTAAACTGGCCGAAGACATATCGCCCTCCGTTTACTTTACCGTGGGGCACGGGGAAAAACTCCCGGACTCAACCCAAAAAGACGAAATGGGGCAGGCCGCCATAATATTGAAGAGGCAAAATATAGACGTGAGGACGATAGACCTTATGAAAGATGCTTCCGTGCCGCCCGACTGTGCGGCGCTGATAATAGCGGGGCCAAAGACGGTTTTCGCGGAAGAAGAAATCCTTGCCGTAAACACTTACTTAAACAACGGCGGCTCCGCGCTGATTCTCATAGACCCTTTCATTTACACCGGTCTTGAAAAAATTCTCATAGAAAAAGGAATTGTCGCCGGTAAAGACATCGTGATAGATCCTTCAAGAAAAATACCGCTTGCGGATATCTCGACCCTTTATATAGAAAATTTCAATAAGGAGCATCCGGCTACTTCCAGGCTTGTCAAAAGCGCCACCATACACCCCCTTGCAAGGTCGATAAACCCGAACCCTCTGAATACGGGTTACACGGTGGATATACTGTGTTCAACGACCGAAAACGGATGGGGGGAAACAGAACCTTCGGCTCACCCTGTGATTTTTGACAAGGACAGGGACCGGGGAGGGCCTGTCCCGATATGCGTTTCATCGGTGTCTCAAAACCCGAAATATCCCACACGCCTGGTTGCAGTGGGCGACTCCGACTTCTGCGCAAATTCCTGCATTGCCAACAGGTCCAACGCCGACCTTTTCTCCAATCTGGCAAACTGGTGCCTGAACAAAACAAAATTTCTCTCCATAGAAGCAAAAAAACCCGAAGACACAAAACTGATTTTAAATTCAAGACAACTGCGCATGGTTAAAAATTTTTCCATTTTTATCCTGCCGGGCGTATCCGCGTTCTGCGCGCTTATCGCGTGGCTTGCAAGGAGGAAATAATGAAAACAAAACATGTGTTTTTTCTTTTCGTTATTTCGGTATGCCTCGGATTATATATTTTCACTTATGAATCCGGGAAACCTGCAAAAGAAATGAGGACAGCGGCCCGGACAAAAGTATTTTCATACGATTATTCAACGGTTGAAAGTTTTTCTTTCTCCAACGCAAACACGGGGCAGGAAGTCTGCCTTCAAAAATCGGGCGTCGAATGGAAAATCGTAAAACCCTTCGAATACCCGGCCGATTCCGCGAAAGCGAATAAGTTTCTGTTCGATATTCAATTTTCGCCCGCGGCAAGAACAATGGATTACGACAGGGAGCTTGCCGAAAAACTGGGACTTGATTCACCCATTTGTTCTTTTTCTGTATCATCCCCTCCCGGTATTTCGCGCATCGATTTTTCCGAAGGCAGAACCGGAAACGCTTATTACGCGCTGGATGAAAGGGCCGGACGCATACTTGTGGTCGAAAAAACCCTTATAGACGCCTTACTCGCACTAAAACCGGACGATTTCAGGACAAGCCAGCTTATCAGGATATTCCCCCAATTCACGGAAAAAATCAGTTTCGAGACGCAGGACCAAATCGTTGAATTCGCGAATATGGGTTCTTACTGGAAAATTACAAGGCCTTTCCCGAGCCGATGCGGTTCAAAAGCTTTTTCCGAACTCCTGAATGCCATCGCGTCGGCAAGAATCCGGGGTTTCGCCGAACCGGGCAGTATTCCTGTTCATATGTTCGATAACAGTATCCTCACGCTTAAAGTCAAACCTGCGGGCGCGGAAGCGGAAAAAATATTCTGTTTCGGGCCTTTTTCCGACGACGGCAAAAAAATATACGTTTATCAAAAAGAGCTCGATACGGTCTGTCTCGCGGATTCGTCCATACTTAAAAAAATAATTCCCGAAATAGATAAATTCAGGGACATGAGACTGGCAACCGAAGAAGTCGTCAAATCCGATTCGATAAAAATTTCCCGCGGAAATTCCCTTATAGAACTTGTCAGGGAAAAAAATGAGTGGAAAATATTATCTCCTTCCGGGATTTACGCCGCCGATTATAACGCGGTATTCTCATATTTCAACCTGTTTATAAAAACGGAAGCTTTTTCCGTCGAACAAGATGGAAGTTTTGCGGAGCCTTCGGCAAAAGTCGAATTCGGGCACGGCGCATCCGTATGGGATATAAACTTTTATGAATGCGGCGAAAAACTCTATGCGAAAACACCCGCGGATGACTATTTCCTCGTGCTGGATGCAAGCCTTAAACACAAGCTCTACGATTCGGATTTTTGCCGGTTTCTGTCCAAAAAGGTTATGTCTTTCTCGATAGCTGAAATTTTATCCGTAAAAATTACCGACGGAGAAGGAACTTTCTCTTTCGGCAAAAACGAAAAGAACCGATGGACCGGGAACGGCGACGCGGCATTAATCAATGACCTGCTCTGGAGACTGATGGAAATGAAAGCCGAAAAAGTGTCGACGGCGGAAACTTTCGGTTTATCCGGCGCCGACATCCCAAAGCCGTATTTGACGATTGAACTTTCTGACGGAAAAGAAACCCACGCTCTCAAAATCTTCCCGCACGGCGCCGATTCTTTCTTGGCCGTTAAAGACGGGAGCGGCTTTGTATATCTGATTCAACCCGAAATCGCGGATATAGCCGGCAAAATTACCGGCGGTAAATAATCAATCCCTGTCTATATAGACTCTCTGGACTCTTTTGTTGATCGAGGTGAATATTTCATAAGGTATCGTATCGGCCATACTCGCCACCTCTCTTGCTGTAATCTCTTCTCTGCCCTGTCTGCCAATGAGGACAGCGACATCTTCCACTTTTACATTTTTTATCCCGCTTATGTCCACCATCATCTGGTCCATTGTAACAGTCCCGAGTATCCGGGCCCTTTTCCCGCCGATAAGCACATATCCCCTGTTGGACAGCAGACGCGGATACCCGTCTCCGTAACCCACCGGTAAAGTCGCGACCTTCATTTTCCTGTCGGTAACAAATGTCCTGCCGTAACTTAAAGTCCTGCCTTTCGGGATTTCCTTTATAAACGCGATTTTGGTTTTTAACGAAAGGACCGGCCGGAATTCGCCACTGCCCTTTACAAAATCGGAAGGACTTACTCCATAAATCGATAACCCCGGGCGTATCATATTGAGGCGCGCCGCGGGCAGATTGAAAATTCCGCCCGTATTCGATATATGCTTAAACCTGACGGGTATATCCTTTATTTTTTCCAGAAAATCCACAAACCATTTTAATTGCCGGCGCGCGAATTCAAGGTCTTTCTCGTCAGCTGTCGCAAAATGGGAACAGACACCTTCTATAACGATACCGGGCACTTTATAGACCTCTCTCACAAACTCGTCAGCCTGCTCATGCCATACGCCTATGCGTCCCATCCCTGTGTCTATCTTTATGTGGATCCGCGCTTTTGTTCCCCCGGCGCGGGCTTCTTCGGAAAGCGCGTTAACCATCTGCCATGAACAAATCACCGGCGACAAACCGTATTTGATGAATTCTTTAGCCTGTCCGCTCATTCCCGCGCTTAAAACTATTATGGGAACATCGGCAAAAACATTCCTTAACTCGATGCCTTCCGACAAACTTGAAACACCTAGGGCTTTCACCCCGAGCTTAACCGCCTCTTTCGACACTTCCACAGCGCCGTGCCCGTAAGCGTTGCACTTGACAACAGCCATTATATCCGTGCCTTTTCCAGCTCTTTTGGCTATAACCCTGATATTATTCCTCAGGATTGGAATATCTATCTCGGCCCACGTTTTCAGCAAACGGTAACCATAAGACGATTCTTTCCCGGTTCCCTTTACGATAACCTGTTTTTTGAAAATCATTATTTCGGACCTCCCGGCTTGAAATCCATCATGTAAGCCGGTTTCAATTCCACGCGCGCGGCAGGCCTTTGAAGAAACAGTCTGGCGGACCAGGCCGCGTCCGGGCAGATATTTTTTTTGTTTTCAACCATACGCGCGAATTTTTCAGAAAAAATCCCGGCAAAAAAATGTTCTTTGTATCTCTCTCCTATTTCATCATAGGCAAGCAGCCGTATTTCTCCCAGCGGTTCGGCTTTTTCCGAATACTCCCTGACAAAACCGCATCCTGTTTTTGAATCTATCAAAGCGGCTATTTTCATGTCTTTGTTCATTTTTCCCGAAAAACAGGCGTGCGCGATAACGTCATTGGCTATAATACCGCATGTTTTTATCCTTCCACGGGAACCCGAAGAAACACCTTTGACAAACGATATTCCAAGCCTGATACCGGTAAAAGAGCCCGGTCCTGTGCCGCACACGGCAAAATCGATGTCTTTCATAAAAATACCCGTATCGGCGAAAATCTCCCTGACGCTATCGAGAAGCGTTTTCCCTGAACTCAAACGGCTTTTTATAATTCTCTGTGATATGATTTCGCAATCTTTCATATAAGCGGCGCTCGCCCGGTCCGAAGTTGTTTCAATACTCAGCACGTTCATCGGAAATCAAACCCTTTCATCACAATTTCCCTTTCAGATACCCCTGTTATCTTTATATGAATTTCTTTCCTGCCCGGAGGCATTATATTCTCCGCTTTTTCCGCCCATTCGACAAGACATACACCGTCCCCGTAAAAATAATCCTCGCATCCGACAGCCCTTATTTCATCGGGATTGTCTATCCTGTAAAAATCCATGTGGTAAACGGGCGTTTTTCCTTTATAAACGTTTACAATGGCAAAACTCGGGCTGTTAACCGTCTCCGTAACCCCGAAAGCCTTTGCGAAACCCCTGACGAAACAGGTCTTGCCGGCGCCGAGTTCCCCGAAAAGCCCTATCACATCGCCCCTGCGGATTCCGGCCGCGGCCTTTTCGGCAATCTTTACGGTATCTCTCTGGCTGTATGAGACAAATTTATGCGGCATATCAAAAATGTTTATACCCGTCTATTTTCAAGACGGTTAATTTTCGGTTTTTTTCCACTAGAATCCCTTTGTCTTTCGTTATCCGCCCTATCCTGGAAACTTTCAGTCCGAACTTTTTCCCCATCCCGATTTTAACGCTTTCGACCGAGCTGTCGGGAACCGTAAAAAGCAGTTCGAAATCTTCACCGTCGGTCAAAGCCCTGCGGACCGCCTTATCCCTGCCATATTTCTTAAGCGTTCCCGAAACGGGCACTTCATCGGAGTAGATTACTGCGCCGCAGCCGCTCATCTCGCAGAGTCTTCTCAAATCTCCCGCAAGGCCGTCTGAAATGTCAATCATGGAATGAACCATGAATTTTTCGGTAAGGTATCTCGCCTCAAAAAGCCTGGGCCTGAACAGGAGATGTTTCCTGTTTTCAAGGGATCCACCAAGACTGCCGGTTACCATGATTGCATCGCCTGTTTTCGCCCCTTTCCTCATAACAAGCCGGTCCTTTTCAACCAATCCGGTCATTGCAACCGAAATAAAAAGATTTTTGCTTTTCACCGTATCACCGCCGGCCAGATTAAGACCGAACTTTTCCGCTGCTTTAAGCATACCCTTATAAATATTTGTCGCGTCCCTGTCCGAAATACGTCCCGAAACACCCACCGCAACAACCGCTTCCGCAGGCAAGCCGCCCATTGCCGCTATATCGCTTACACTGACGGCAACTGATTTATATCCGACTTCAAATAATTTATCCTTAACGGTAAAATGGACTCCTTCAACGAGAGCATCGCATGTAAAAAGCTCATAAAATCCCTTTTTACCGGATTTAATCACGGCAGCATCATCCCCTATCCCTTCTTTCACTCTCCCGCCGCATGGAGTCAGACCGGCAAACTTTCTTATTAAACCGAACTCGCTCTTCAGCATAACTTTTTCATCTTTCTCCCAGTCCCGGTATTTTCTTCCCGTAAGGAGGCGTTACAAACCCTTTATCCGTAATTATACCCGCAATCAAATGCGAGGGGGTCACATCAAACGCAGGATTGTAAACCCTGACATTTCCTGGGGCTATTCTTTTCCCGCCGCATTTGATAATTTCATCCGCATCTCTTTGTTCGATGGGAATTTCACCGCCTGTTTTTATGCTGAAATCAATCGTCGACACCGGCGCCGCTATATAAAAAGGTATGGCGTGGGCCTTTGCCAATGTCGCTATGCCGTAAGTCCCTATTTTATTCGCCACATCCCCGTTCAGCGCTATCCTGTCGGCTCCGGTTATAACAAGGTTTATTTTTCCTTCTTTCATAACCTGACCGGCCATATTGTCTGTAATCAAAACCGTGTCTATCTTTTCGTGCAGCAATTCCCACGCCGTAAGCCGCGCGCCCTGTAAAAGAGGCCTTGTCTCATCGACATAAACAGTGAATTTCCTGCCCTTCCTTTTAGCCGAAAAAATCGCGGACAGAGCTGTGCCTGCCCCTCCCGTCGCCAGAGCTCCGGCATTGCAGTGAGTAAGCACTCCATCGCCTTCTTTTATCAAACGCTCGCCGTTTTCTCCTATCTTTCGGCACCTGATTTTATCATCCTTAAGGATATTTTTGGCTTCATCCAGCAGAAATTGCTTCATTCTTTTGCAGTTTTCCGCTCTTCCCGACCGAGCAACCGCTTTCATTCTCTCCAAAGCCCAGAAAAGATTTACGGCCGTGGGCCTGGAACCCGAAAGGTAGTCCGCCGCTTTAATCACATCATTTTTTAACGCATCACAGTCTTTGGCGCGGCTTTTCAGCGCGGCAACGGCGACTCCGAACGCTCCCGCGATGCCTATTGCGGGAGCTCCCCTCACGGCAAGTCTCTTTATCGCATCCCAAACCACATTTACGTCATCCGTCGATATATATTTCAATTTTCCCGGCAATTCAGTCTGGTCTATCAACCTTAGTTTGCCTTTATGCCAGCCGATCGTTTCTATGGACATTTTCACTTCCCTCTCTTTTTACCCGCTTATAACATTAATCATCCTGTAAACGAGCAATGCGCCGGCGAGCCCAAGCGCATTATGGACAGCATGAAGTATAATCGGGGAATATATCGAATTTGTCTTTTCATAGACATGGCAAAACATTATGCCCAAACCGAATATCGGAAGAAAACTCAACAGGTTCATATGAATGGCCGAAAACAGGAAAGCCGATAACAAGGCACCGCCCGCCGCGCCGAAAACTCTTTTGCATCCCCTGTATAATATTCCGCGGAAAAATATTTCCTCTATTATCGGCGCGGCAAAAACTATGAAAAGTATATAACTTAAAAGTTCCCATACGCTTTTTATGTCCTTCACGCTTGACACAACAGCCTGCATTTTAAGCTGGAAACCGAAGTATTTCGCCACGGATGCGGTTATCTTGCTCAGCAGGATATATAAAGGATAAAACCCTATATACCCCAGAACACCGTAAAGAACGCTCGTTTTTATCATTTTGTTGCTGAACAATCTCGAAAGTTTCCATAAATATTTCTTGTAAACAACCAGCGAAAAAATCCCTATGACAAAAATAATGACTAACTCGCTTATCAGCATCTGCACGGTCATAGACGGTATTTCCCGTATAAAACCCGATTTAAGCATGGAACCAAGCGCAATCTGGAACAACAGAGTAAGAAAAATAAGCAAAATCAGGAGAGCCATCGAAAGGCCGATGCCCCAGGGAACGGGTTCAAGTCGAGCCCCGCCTTTCCTGTATAAACCCGAGGCGAAATATAAAACCGAAACGACAATACCGGAAAAAATCAAAAATAAAACAAGTAAAGAATAAAGCATGAAACCGGCTATCTCGGATGTCATCCCATTCTTAAGCAGGTAAGCTTTAAATCTCGCTTTATCCACCGAAAACGTAACGGGGGATTCATCCTCCAGTTCCAGAGAATAAGCCGCGCACGAAGACAGCGCCGCGGCAAATAAAAATAGCAATATAACGGTTCTTTTCATAATTTTACGGAAGCTAAACCGGTTTGCGTTCAAACCGCCAAAACAATCAGCAGTAATTATACAGTGCCGGCCCTGAAAATTGAAGAAACAAATACTCCGTCAGTTTACGGAATATCCCTGCCGTTAATACCGTCAACGGTCAGGTTCGGGTTCGGCAGCAGGTCTCCGGCGGGAATAATGTCTTCGGCTTTCAGGTACTTGATTCTGCCCGATACGAATAAAAAATTCCTGTAACCGCGCCAGCACCACCATCCCTTATCGTCTTCAACGGGGTGATGATTGCTAAGCCATTCGCCAAGCAGTATTTTATTTTCGGGAAACCTTACAGCGGAAAGTCGTTGGGGATAGCACCGTATCGAGGGATTATTATATGTATCTTCCGTCGACATTGAGTTTATCTGCGACGGGCTGTGGTAAAACGCGCATGAATAGGAATACGAAGTTCCATCCCATTGCTCTTTCGCAATTCTGTCCCCGGGGCAGAAAAGGCAGGACGGATGTTCCGCATCAACAGTAGTCAAAAGATAAGGGGATATAACTTCCCTCCATCTGCGCCCCATCCAGAGATAAGGATCCCCGTTAACCGGAAAAGTTTCATTGTAATCGCTCAAATACATACTGAAGGCCATATGCAGCTGGCGGAGGTTTGACATACATACGGCCACCTGGGCGCGGTTTTTCGCTTTTGAAAGCGCAGGCGCGACAAAAGAAACAAGCAGCGACACTACGAACATAACAACAAGCAGTTCTATAAGCGTAAAGCCCTTTGCGTAATTCCCCGGTTTGGCGATACCGCGATTTATGGCTGCCGGACGGCCCTCGTTCCGCATGCTTACTTTTCTATTGTCAACCACTTTCATATATATGGTTAACATTTAATCGCAAAGAAACTCTTTTGTAAATATATTTCTACTTTTTAAAAACAAGGACTTCATCGAGCGGTTTTCGGGAAGAGAAATTTTTCTGCGGCGCGCCCGGCCGACCCAGAGGGACAACGGAAGTCAGATGCCACGGCTCATCCACTCCGAGAAGCTCCTCTATATCCTTTTGGGCTATAATGGGGGCCGTCATCCAGCATGTCCCGTAACCCATTGCCTGCGCGGCCAGAATAAGGTTTTGAACGGCGGCGGAAACGCTTTGAATCGACGCGTCCACAAGCGCCTGTTCCTCTTTCTCCGCCTCCGGCATATACTTCTGCAGAATATTTTCAAACACGGAGCGGTACGGCTGGGTTAAAACACAGATGACAACGGGGGCATCCTTAAAAAATGTAAGATACTGCAGGTAACTCCTGAAATGTTCGCCGGCTTTCGCGGATTTTATGTTATCTCTTACAGCGGAGAGCTTCCTGTTTACGCGTTCGGCCATCGAATTTTTCAGAGCCCTGTCTTTTATTACCATAAATTTCCACGGCTGCTGGTTGGAACCGCTTGGCGCCGTTACGGCATATTCGATGATTTTTCTGATATCGCCGTCAGGAACATCGTCGCCGCGAAAAATCCTTACGCTTCTCCTGCTTTTCATAACTTCAAAAATATCCGTCATAAAACCTCCCATTAAACGTCAGAAAAGTCTTCTTGTAAAACCGGCAATCGTTACCAGCAGCGCCAAAAAACACAAAATACCGAAACCTATTTTGACTTTCCGCGGGTTATACCTGGCGGAGCGGTGGGCAAAAAAAGATGCCGCGGGCATCGAACCGGATAATATGGCAATGGCGGAAAACGGATAGAACTCCCCCGCCCTGAAGTTCATGAAAGAGACAAATACCGAAACGAAAAAAATCTGGAAAAGCGATGTGGCTGTCGCTTTAACCGGCATAAAACCGGCAAAATACATCAGGAAAGGAACTATCAGGAATCCGCCGCCCACGCCGAGCATAGAAGGGCAAAAACCCACGATCAGTCCGATAGCTATAAAACAAACAGGATTTTTCACTACCGGGACATCCGGCTCTCCGCCGTCGGAACCGGAGGTCTTTTTACCCTGAATCAGGGAGTAAATTCCTATACTGAAAAAAAGAACCGAAAGGGTGACCGTAAGAAATATATCGCCGACGGTAAGCTGTGAAAATCTTTCTCCGAACCCGCCCCCCATGGAATTGATGCCTTTTACTCCGAAATACGAACTTGCCAGCGCGGGCAACGTAATAAACAAGGCTTCCCTGAATACAACATTCTTTTTCGCGATATGGGTCACGGTGCCGGCGAAAGAAGTCCCTATCATCTGAAGGGCGCTGATACTTACGACCGCTTCGGGCGGAAGCCCCGTAAGACTGTAAAGCAGCGGCACGACGATAAAACCGCCTCCTACCCCGAAAGTGCCCGAAAAAAACCCCGACAGAATACCGATAAAAAAAAGAATTATATACTGTGTCATTTTACGGGATCATACCCCCCGGGAGAAAAAGGATTGCATCTTATTATCCTGAAAACACCGAGCAAAACACCTTTAAAGATCCCCTTCCTGGAAACAGCCTCTATCATATAATCGGAACACGACGGGTAATACCTGCATCTCCGCGGGAAAAACCTGAAAACCTTCTGATAAATCCTTATCAGAAAAATCAAGCCGCGGGATAACACGGATAAAAGCTTATCGAATATGTTTATAACGGTTTTCATTTAACGGCCTTTAACTCATAAATTTCAATTTCTATCTCTTTGCCTTTGACTTTCACGGCGCCCAACTCTCTCACTTCGACCTGTTCCTTAACAATTTCATATGTATTTTTGCTGATTATGACTGATGTCCCGTATTCTTTATTGGTAGCCTCAAGTCTTGCGGCGAGGTTCACGTTATCCCCCACTTCGGTATAATCCATTATCTCGAGAGACCCCAGATTGCCCACAACCATATCCCCTGAATTGATGCCTATCCTTATGCGTATGTCTTTCCCGGTCTCTTTTTTCCAGAATTCGTTTATTTCCCCCACTTTCTCTATCATATCAAGCGCTGTCCTGCACGCTCTTATCGCGTGGTCTTCTTTGTAAACCGGGGCGCCAAAAACACACATTATGCCGTCGCCGAGAAATTTATCAACCATACCTCCGTGTTTATAGATGACTTCAGCCATTTTTGACAGATAAACATTAAGGACGGAAACTATTTTTTCCGGCTCCATCCGTTCGCAAAGAGGCGTGAAATCGGCGACATCGGAAAACATAACGGTCAAAAACCTTTTTTCACCGCCGAGTTTAAGTTTTGACGGGTCGGCGAGGATTTCTCTTACCAGTTCGCTGGAAGCGTATTGTCCAAAAACCCTGCGAATTCTTTTTTTCTCCCTGTTTTCGGAATAAAGGGTAACAGCCGCAACGACACCGTAAGTCATAAGGAGGGAAAGCAGCGGATAAACCGCTTCTATCAGTATATTAAGCTTTGCAAAGAATATCTGGGAAACAAAAAGGAACGCAATCACTATGACAACGGGAAAAAGCGTCAACTGAAAAACGGACATCTTTCTCGCGGCGATGGAAACGGAAAAACCGAAGAGCACTATGAGAACGGCTGTGAGGATATCGCTGTTTTTCGGTTTTCTGAGAAAATCGGCGTTTAAAATATTCGCTATGACATTCGCGTGTTTCTCCACACCGGGAAGCACCCGCGAAAGAGGGGTTACATAATCATCCCCTATGCCGGGATCAACCGCACCGAATAGGACTATTTTACCCTTAAACGCCCCTCTCTGGAAAGCGCCTATATGGACATCGAAAAAAGAATGGTATTTAAATGTTTCATTTCCCCCGTAATAATTGATAAGCATCCTGTTTTTCTTATCCACGGGTATATTCACATCGCGGAAAATTATGTTTTTCCCAAAGTTAAGCTTGATGTCATCCGACTGAAGCCCTTTGAATTTCGCCGCCGCCTGCATGCCCAGCGGCATATAAACGCAATCCCCGTATTTTATAGCCATTATCTCCCATCTTAAACATCCGTCGGAATCGGTCAAAACATTCACAAAACCTTCGCCGGCAACTGATTTTTCTATCGCCGGTATGGTTTTTGCCAGCCCCGGAGCTGTTATGGGCGGATATTTGATCTCATTTTCCGCGCAGCCGAATTTTTTATAAGAAAATTTCTCCAGCACCGAAAGCTCGTCCACGCCCGAATAGTCGCGGAAGAGCGCTCTCTGGCCATCCATGCAGAAATAAACAGGCAGTATCACATTCCCGCATTCCGTCATAACGCCGCTTATGTAGGCATCTTCGTCTAGAATAGCGTCAAAAAAAGCCTTGTTCGCATCCTGGTCCTGCTCTTCCTTTTTTAACGCGCGTATGGCATTAAGGACATCTATTTTATCCATTTTCGTCGCGGGTTCGGTATAAAGTATATCCATCCCTATGACTTCCGCGCCGTCTTTTCTGACCAGTTCCATAACTTTGGCGACAACAGACCGTTTCCACGGCCACCTTCCGAGTTTCGCGACGCTTTTTTCGTCGATTACAACTATACAGATGTCTTCGCCCGGGTCTCTCGGCCCGCGAATCCTGTATTTCAAATCGATAAACTGGTTCTCTATCCTCTTGAAAAGAGCTTCTTCCGTGCTGAAAAAATACATCAGAAGCACAATGACGGTCACAAGCATGCCTGCGGCGGCGATTATATTATGGTGATGTTTTACGTTCATATTTTTTTATCCGCGTCGTAACCGGTAAAAATATCGAACCCTTTCGATTTTCTTTCCAAAAACCCGTTTGGGGTTTCCATGATTATATAACACTCCGCGTTTTCGCTTTCCACAATTTTAATTCCTTTTTCCGCTCCGGCCACTATAACCGCGGTAGCGAGGGCGTCGGCGGTCCGCGCATCGGCTCCTATGACCGTCACGCTCGTGATATCATTTGAAACAGGCCTGCCAGCGCCGGGATCTATGATATGGCTGTATTTTTCACCGTCCCTTAAAAAGAAATTTTCATAATCGCCCGAAGTGACAACGGCTTTATTTTTTACCGTTACGGATAAGGATAAAGCCCTTTTATCTTTAGGATTCCTTATACCTATCCGCCAGCCGTCGTCTTTGCCGTTTGTCCCGGCGCAATAAACATCTCCTCCCGCGTTGACAAGCGTGTTTTCAAGTCCGCTCTCCGCCAGTTTTTTCACAACCGCGTCAACAGCATATCCTTTCGCTATCGCGCCGAGATCGATCTTCACAAGGCGGTTTTTCAGCTTTATCCTGCCGTTTTCCCGATCGATAACAACATTTTTAAAACCGGCCGCTTTCAGGTTGTCCGCTATCGCGCGCTCGGAGGGTATCGCTTTTTCACCTTTTACGCCGAACCCCCACAAATCAAAAAGATTTCCCGCCGCCGCATCAACCGCCCCTCCGGTTTTCGCGCAGAACAGTTTCGCGTATTCCAGCATTTCCACCGTTTCCGGACTGACTTCAACCCATCGTTCGAATCCCCGCGAATTTATCCTGTAAATATCCGAATTCTCGTCATAAAGGCTAAATAGTCGTTCTATCCTCCTTATTTCGTCTTCCGCGGATCTGACTGCCCGGCGGACATACTCCGCGCCGCGGCCGGTCTCGTCATACACCTTGATTTCCACAAATGTTCCCATAGCCGTAAAATTATGCTTAAACACGGTTTCGGGCCCGGGGAGACAACCCGAAAAACAGAAGACAAACGGGAGGAACAACAGGATGTTTTTTATCATTTTCATTCTTGCAATGGCAAACCCGTGAAATTATTTAAAACGGCTTTAATTTTTCCGAAGGAGAAGGACCGTCCTGAAGGTCGATCTTGGTAAACGCCACCACTTTTTTTAAGCCGATTCTTTTGGCCGAATCCATCAGTTCTATGATTAGACCGTATGACACGTCTTTATCCGCTTTCAGAATCATCGTTGGTTCCTTTGTATTCTCAAAGGCTTTTTTTAGCTGGTTTTCGAAATTGTTTTTTTCGATATCGATATCGTTTATCAGTATTTTCCCTTCCTTCGTGACAACAACTATTATTTCCTTTGTTTCCACGACATCAGAACTTTTCGCGGTCGGGAGCTCTATCGTAAGTCCGGGATGCTCGAGGAAGGTCGAAGTCACGGCGAAAAATATAAGCAAAAGAAACATCACATCTATAAGCGATGTGATATTAATCGTTCTTCTTTGCTTTTTTCTTTCGCCGAATTGCATAAGTTTTAATGGTAAAGGCTGTGAATCAGCTGGGCGGCGTATTTTTCCATATCAAGGACAAGCGCGTCGACTTTCCTGTCGAAATATCCGTGGGCGACTATGCTCGGGATGGCGATAATCAGGCCGACCACCGTCGTTATAAGCGCTTTGGATATCCCCGCCGACAGCGCGGCCGCCTGTCCGACCCCCATATGCGAAATAACGCTGAATATCTCGACCATTCCTATAACCGTCCCCAGGAGGCCCAGCAGGGGGGATATCACACCTATGATTTCCAGAAGCGTCAGGTGTTTTTCCAGAAGCTTCATCTCCGTTCTTCCGGCAAGTTTAATCGCTTCTATATTATCCGTTTTTGAAAGTCCCCTGTTGAGAAGCCCTGTCTTCAGAACATTGGACAGGGGGCTGGAAACTTTCTCGCATCTTTCTATTACCTGCTCGGGATGCTCGGCAATATCCACGCTGTCAAAAATATTTATAATACGACCCGGTATAACACGGCTTCTCTTTAAAAACCACATCCTCTCAATGATTACTCCGACCGAAACAACGGAACAGAGCACAAGAAAAATCATCGTTGTTCCGCCTCTGACAAGCATTTCCAGGAAGTTCATCGTCAAAAATCTCCGTTAAAATTCATTTACCATCCGTATGAGAATTCGAATGTCATCCACAAACCGTCGGACCTGAGCGCGGCCGCCACTTTATCTTCCATCTCCGCGAACGGCGCCGCTTTCTCTATCGCCAGGAGTCCGTATCTCGCGTCAAGTTCCCTGCCCTTATGCCCTATTAACGTCATTTCCCTGAGCTGTCCGTCCGGCATTATCTTGAAAATTATTACAGTATCCCCCGGATCGACATTCATTTTATCTTTATAAACATAATAATACCAGTGTTTTTGTATTCTCTTTTTCACCTCTTTCACATAAGGTCCTATGATATCCGATTTCACGTTATATTCTATCTCATCGAAAATTTCCGCGTTTGATTCCTTATCCGAAATCGGCTCATCTATCGTATCTTCAAGCCGTTTAGAAACTCTCGGTATGGGAAGATCGACCGTTTTCAGGGCTATCTGTTTGATTTCCGGTTTTTCCGGCCGGGCGGTTTCCTCCTTCTGCCGGGGCGGCGTTTCTTTTTCTCTGACCGGAATGGTAACCGCCCCTTCCGCGGTCGCAATTTTAATCCTCTTGTCGGCTGTGGGGGTTTCTCTCGCGGCTTTTTTCTCCTCGGACGCGTCAGACACGGCTTCCGCTTTTGCGGCGATATTCGTAAAATCCCTTTCCTTGCCCGGATGCTTCGAATCTCCCGAACTGAAAGGCCGCGGTGTCTTTTCCTCTTCCGATTTCACCAGATCGGCGGCTTTCGAGGATTTGTCGGATATTGCTTCGGCGGCTTCCGGAGCTTCCCGTGAAACATTATCCGGCGTATCGAGAAAAGGTATTTCTTTTATCGGTTTATCTTCTATAATATTGAATGTGACCGATTTTTCTTCGTGTTCCGGCAGCCGCACGCTCAGCAGGAACCTGCCGTATCGGGAAGCCGTCAGCAGCAGCAGTATGTGCAGAAGAACCGAAACAAGTATCGAGAAAACGAATATTTTCTCAACCCTGTCTTCTTCCTCCAGATACTGCCAGTCATCTATTATTATTTTTCTCATGCAGGTTTCTCAGCGGGCCGTCAAAAAAATTTTTATAACACCGCGGGCATAAATCGTAATATCTTTCCGAATACACTTGGCTTATCAGTTCGCATTCAGGCGTGTTTTTCATTTGTCCGATTAAAAAATCGATTTCTTTTTTTATGTCCGTTACGCCGTTTTCCTGTTCGGCGCAGTCAGGAGCGCAGATACCCTCGATTTTAACGCAATATCTCAAACCGCCCTGCCTTATTTCTTTCAAACATCCATCGCAAATGTAGAGGCCTGTTTCGGCTTTCATCTTTTTTCCCGGAACTGTCCCGAAACGGCTTTAACGGCTTTTTCAACGGCTTTGCCGGGCGATGCCGCTTCTATAAGCCCCGCTTTCCTGCCGCCTATACCGCACTCCCACGTATTAAGACCTACCACAGGCTTGCCGATGTTCAAAGCAAATGCGATTTCCGACAGAGTACCGTACCAGCCGCCTATGGCTATAAGCGCGTCGGAAGCTTTAACCACCAGTATATTTCTCGCCTTCCCCATTCCCGTGGGAACAGCCGCCGTCAGATACCGGTTGGAATCCTTCTCGTCATCGCCGGGAAGTATACCGACGGTCACGCCGCCGTTTTCAAAAGCGCCTCTGCACGCTTCCTCCATAACGCCGCCCATACCGCCGCATATCAATATATGTTTCTGCAGGGCGATAATCCGGCCCGTTTCCCTGGCAAGTTCGGCTTCTTTCGCGCCGCAGTCCGAACACCCTATAACGCCTATCCTCAAATTGCCCCTCCGGTCCCCGAGTAAAATAACGGTTCAATCTGAAATTATATCATAAAAATTAAAATTAACACTTAACAAAGGCCCTGTTTTTGTTTAGTATTTATTGTAATTCCATTAAAACAAAAAGGGGATAAAAGTGAGGAATATACTTCTTTATTATTTGCTTGTTTTAATATTCTTTATTGCCCCGCTAAACGCTTCGGCTTCAAATCTGGACAAACTGAAGAAAAGCTTGGCGCCTTCTTCCCGCGCCGGCGATGTGTCTGTATCGGAAAACGAAACCATCTGTATTAAATCCATAAAAAACCAGACCAGTTTTCCGGGAATCAAATGGCAGTCGGATGACGGGTTCAATTCACGTAAAGTCAGGGCTCTGATCGTCGATTTCAGGATAAAAACAAAAAGCAAAGTGGATTGCGGCGCTTCAAAAGCTGTTCTCATCGACACCATCGAGCGCGTCGCCGGCATCAGAAACATCTCACACCAACCCGGGCACACGCCGAATTACACTTCGGGTTTCATTTTTGAGGGAGCGCATAATTTCAGTTCCTATTTTTTCTATGACGACAGCATAAAATTCAAGTACGCCATAGTATTTATCGGGAACTCCAGTAACTATGTGATGGACTTTTTCCCCAAAGGGTTTAAACCAAGCGAAGAGCTGGTTAAAAGAGCAAAAGAAGCCGCCGGTCTCAATTAATGCATCCGCCGGAAAATAAAAAAATCCATTTTATCGGCATAGCGGGCAGCGGAATGTTTCCTCTGGCCTGCTTCTTGAAAGAAAAAGGCAACTTTGTTTCGGGGTCGGACAGGCTTTTCGACGCGGGGCGGGCAGGCGACACAAAAAAAGAACTCCTGGAAAAAGGAGTGGAGCTGTTTCCCCAGGATGGAAGTTTCATTTCAAAAAACGGTTACGACGCGGTCATATATTCACAGGCGGTTGAATACCGGGTCGCGGATTTTAAACAGGCAAAAGACAATAAAATCCGGCTTATCCACAGGGCGGAAATGCTCGCAATGTTAAGCTCTTTTGTCCCATCCGTAGCCGTTGCGGGGACAAGCGGAAAATCCACAACGGCAGGAATGCTCTTCCATATAATGAAGAATCGCGGGAAAGATGTTTCCTTCATTTCGGGAGCAAAACTTGCCGGTGGGAAACAGTATCATTCCGGCGATTATCCCCTGATGATACTCGAAGCCGATGAAAGCGACGGCTCGCTGGTTAACTACAGCCCCGAAACCGGCGTAATCCTCAATATTTCCGACGACCATATGGAAATGTCAAGTCTTCTTCGGCAGTTTGAAAGTTTTTCTTCGAACATAAAAAAAAATCTGGTGCATTCGGTTTCCGTAAAAATGCCCGCGGGAGCGAACAATCCGCGCAGGGCCGTTTTTGACAATCCCTCCGATTATAATATCTTGAAAAAAGACAAAAACGGTTCAGACATCGAGTATAAAAACGTGAGAATCAGGTTAAATCTCCCGGGAGAACATAATGTCTTAAACCTGCTTGCGGCGCTTAAGACCGCTGAATTATACGGGATACCGGCAAAAGACTGCGCGAAAACAGTTTCTTCATTTCCCGGAATAGAAAGGCGCCTTCAAAAAGTGGGCTGCTCAAAAAATACCGATGTCTATGACGATTTCGCGCACAATCCGGATAAAATAAGATCTTCAATCAGTAGCCTCTCCCCTTATTATGAAAAACTTACGGTAATATTTCAGCCTCACGGATACGGACCCACAAAACTTTTATTCAGGGAATTGATATCCGCTTTCTGTTCCAACCTCAGGAAAACAGATGAACTTTACATTCTTCCGATATACTATGCGGGAGGCACGGTTTCAAAAACCGTATCATCGGATAACCTTGCCGAAGAAATAGCGAAAAACGGTTTCAGAAGCGAGGCTGTTACGAGAGAAAAAATACTTTCCAAAATAAAGCCCGCCCGAGGATCATCCGCCGTGGTTATAATGGGTGCCAGAGACCCGTCACTTCCGGAAATCGCCCGTGCCGTGACGGAATCTATCGGGAAATAACGGTTCTTCTACCATCAAACTTTATTCTTCCGTCTTTTATAATGCTTATCGCGTAAGGCAGGATTTTATGCTCTTTCTCCTGGATTCTCTTATGCAGGCTCTCGGGCGTATCGTTGTCATCCAGTGTAACGACGGCCTGCGCGATAATGGGCCCGGTATCCATCCCCTCGTCCACGAAATGGACCGTGCATCCGCTGACTTTCACTCCGTATTCAACGGCCCGGCGCCATGAATCCAGACCGGGAAAAGCGGGAAGTAAAGCCGGATGGATATTTATTATTTTTCTCGGAAAGGCCTGCAGGATAGAGCTCTTAACCATCCTCATAAAACCCGCAAGAACTACTAAATCAACACCGTTTTCCTGAAGGCATTTTATATATTTTTTTTCGGCTTCGCCGTCAAGTTTGGTTTTATACGGAGACGCGTCTATATAAAATGCCCTGATGTCGTTTTGGCGCGCTCTCTGCAGTATATAGGCGTCTTTTATATCGCTTATCACCACTGCGATTTCCACGCCGTCAAGCTCTCCATTGTTGACCGCATCGATAATCGCCTGAAAATTCGAACCCTTACCCGAACCTAAAACACCTATTTTCATATCATCTCCGGAATCATTGTTTTGGTATTACAATCCTGTCGCCTATTTTTATCATATTTGGGTCGCTTATGTCATTGGCTTCCATAAGAGAAACAATCGTGACCCCGTATGATTTGGCGATAGCCGAAAGGGTTTCCCCGCTTTTAACCGTATGCGTATCCCCTGCCTGATCCGCAGTACGGCTTTTCGCCGATTTTACAGCCTTTATCTCTTTCCTTATTTCTTCGTTCTCCGCCGCGACTTCGTTCACAACCGCGGCAATTTTGGCATCCAGTTTTTTTTCCAAGCTTGAATATAGAAGGTTAAGTTTTCCCACTTCTTTCTTCAGGGCCGCGAGTTCATCGGCTATCTCTTTCAGGGAATTTCTAAGTTCGATTTCCGCCCCCGAACTCTTTGCAAGCGAAATATCCGCTCTCTCGTTTAAGACACCCACGCTTTCCTCAAGATTCTCTATTTTCCTGTTTATCGCCCCGATTTCCTCTCCAATCCTGGCCTGGACTTCTTCCGCCGTCAAAGAACCTCTGGCGGCTCCGGCATCGGGCGCGCGCAGAAACGCCGTTATGCAGAAACAGCATATGATAATCAATTTCATCCAATCGGACATTTTCATCTTTCCCCGTGAAAACACTTCTTATTTATTCGGCAAGAAGAAAGCTCGCTCTTCTGTTAAATTTCCACGCTTCTTCGTTATGCCCGGAGACCGCGGGTTTTTCTTCCCCGTAAGAAAGCGTATGCATCCTGTTCGAGGACACTCCCAGCGTGACCAGGTATCTGCGAACGCTTAACGCCCTTTGTTCGCCAAGCGCGAGATTGTACTCATTTGAACCGCGTTCATCACAATGGCCTTCCACCAGTATCGAAGTCCTTGGATGACTTTTCATCCAGGAAGCGATTTTTTCAAGCGTGTTCCTGTGTTCTTCCTGTATAACGGAACTGTCATACTGGAAATAAATATCTTTAAATATGCCCTTCAAGGCGGGAGAAGGTTCTTTAAACCTGCTCATATCGGGCAGTTCGCTTAAAGCGATGTCTTCAAAACTTAAAGCCGCGTCTCTTTCGGCGGCAAGCATATCGTCTCTCGAAGATTTTTTTCTTCCCGCGCAGCCGAAGCAGGTTACCGCAAAAATACCCAGAACCAGACACGTTACTACGCTGTTTGCTTTTTTCATCCCTTTACCTCCCTTATTTCAGTTCAACAATTCAATAGTTAAACAGTTCGCGGTTTCGACTCTTTTTGCTATTAAACTACTTAACTATTTAACTTCTTTTTATTTAGGCGACCACGCAGGAAATTCTTCATCGAACTTGTCGCTGGTTATTTGTACTAATTTCCCGTCCGTTATGTCAACAATATATAAATCCGAAAGGTAGTTTTTTGTTCTCCTGAAAACAATGTGCCTGCTGTTCGGCGCCCATGACGGGTCATCGTCATCGAAACGTCCGTCCGACACATTTATAGTCTCTTTGGTTTTGACATCCAGCAGGCATATCTGGAACCTGCCGTTTATTTTTGACGAAAACGTTATCCATTTGCCGTCCGGCGACCAGCAGGGCGAAGTGTTGTAAGAACCTTTAAGCGTCATCCTTTCGAATTCTCCTCCGGAAGCGCTTATTACATATATCTGGGGACTCCCGCCCCTGTCGGAAACAAATGCTATTTTCTTTCCGTCCGGCGACCAGCCGGGCGAGCTTTCAACGGATTTCGTCTTCGTCAGTCTTCTCAGTGAAGAACCGTCCGTTTTCATTACGTATAATTCGGGATTGCCGTCCTTGCTCAGGACAAGAGCAACACTGTTCCCGTCGGGAGAAAAAGCCCCAAACGCGTTAAGCCCGGCAAACGAGGCTAATCTCCGGCGCGCGCCGGAAGTCAGGTTCTGAATATATATATCCGGATAACCGGACCTATATGATGTATATACGACATTATCCCCGTCCGGCGACCAGCCGGGCGACAGTTCAATACAGTTATCGCCGGTGATTTGCCTCCAGTTCCTGCCGTCATAATCCATCACATATATTTTTTTGACACCGGTCCTATTGGACACAAAAGCAATGCGCGTGTTCGCAATGCCTTTTTCCCCGGTAAGGGCTTTAAGTATATCCGATGAAATCGCGCGGGCAATTCCATCCGGGCGGGCGGACGGCCCCTGATATCTCTTGGCAAAAATGTTTTTACCCTCGGCGACTATATACAGCCTGGCGTCAACGGCTATATTTTCCCCTGATTGAACAGACTCTATGGTGGCAAGAACTTCTGCGCCGGCCCTGCCCCACTCGGTAAAATTCAGCTTGCCTGTATTATATGTGTCATCCGCGAACTCCTGGTTTACCATGCTCGCGTAACCGGAAATTTCGAGGTCCGAAGACACTGTTTTGACAATTTTACGGTTCAGTTCCGTCCCTGCCGCAGGCAGGGCTATTTTGATCTTTTCTCCCGCTTGTTTTCTTATCTGAAGATAAACTCCGGCTGATTCCGCCACCGCTGCGTAAAAGAAGAACAAACAGGTAAACAGCAGTATCCGGTTTAAGGTTCTTGACATCATTGCCCTCCGTTATTTTTTCTGAATATAAATAACAATGTTATTTCGTTAACTCAAACCTGACATTCACGAGACGAACCCCTTCGGCGAACTCAGCGGGTAAAGGGGGAAACGGCGCGGCTCCGCTTACGGCATCCATTACGGATTTATCGAGCGGCGGATACCCTGATTTTTTCTTCAGCTCAAGCCCGGCAATAGTCCCGTCCTTCATTATCTTGAAGGAAACAACCGCGAACAGGGAGTCTTTCTGGAACAGCGCCGCGCTCGGCTGTTCCCATCTGCCGCTTATCTTATTCATTATAAGCCCGTCATACCATGTATAAGGAAAATTATCCGGTTCTATAAGGGCAGAAGCCCTGGCTTTTTCCGCTTCGGGAGTTTTCTTTTCCGCTGCCGCGAGTTCTTTTCGGAGTTTATCCGCCAAAGATTCCCTTTCCTTTTCCGGTATCGGTTTCACATCGGTTTTTTTGGCCGAATACACGTTTTTTTTGGCTATTTCTTTCTTTTCAGGTTTTTGCGCAGGCTTGACGGTTTCTTTTTTCGTGGCAACACTTTTCGTTTCGGCTTTTTTCACTTCCGCAGGCTCTGTTTTTTTCAACCGCGGAATATCTTTTATAAGGTTTACCCTGTGGACTTTCGCCGGATAATACCGCTTGAACGAAGCTGCCGAGAAAACCAAGAGGGTCAGAAATACCGCTATATGTATGATTATGGAAATGAGCCAGTGGTGGGAAATCCTGAAGTTTTTCAGATTTTTATACATAAATTATACTATACCGAAACGCTTAGTTATAATTTTCGGAACCTGTTGCCATTCCAACGTTGTTTACGCCGGCATTCCTTATCCTGTCCATTATTTTTATGACGCTTTCATAAGTCAACTTCTTATCCGCCCTCAAAATAACCGGCAGGTCGGGATTGTTGTTTACCATGACGGCAAGCCTGTTTTCAAGTTTGTCGAGCGAAACCTTCACATTGTTCAAAAAAAGCTCGCCTTCTTTCGAAACGCTCACTATGACAGGCACGTTTTTAGCTTCCATCCTTTTGTCGGATGCGACCGGCAGACGCACATCGATACCCTGTTCTATCATGGGAGCGACAATGATAAATACTATTAAAAGAACCAGCATAACATCTACAAGGTTGGTAATATTCAATTCGCTGTAAAAACGGCTGTTTTTTTGCTTGATAAAGGTTTTCATAATATTCAGATACAGTAATGTTTTTCTATCGCCGCCATAAGTTCCATGGCAAAATTTTCGACGTCAGTCGATACTTTCCGGTACCTGGAAGAATAATAATTGTAAAAAAGGACAGCCGGAATAGCGACAAGCAGTCCCGCGACGGTGGTCAACAGCGCCTGATACACGCCGGGAGCGACAACCGAAAGCGAAGCGTTCCCCAGCGTCCCGAGCCTCCGGAATACGAGCAGTATGCCCGAAACAGTCCCCAGAAGCCCTAAAAACGGCCCGCAGGATATCGCCGTTGCCAGCACCGCCATTGAGTGGTTTAATTTGTCGAGTTCGTCGGTTATAGCCCTGTAAACGGCATTGTGTATATGGTCAAGAGCCACTTTGGGAAGACGCTTTTCCCCTTCCATATGCCGGATGAAATAGTCCAGCTCTCTGCACGCGGCTTCATAAACAGCGACTACCGGAACACGCGGAAAGGATAAAGAACCTTTGAAGAGATCGAGTATGGAACCGCTGTTCCTCTTAACCATATCTTTGAACCGCCGGGTTTCCCTGTCGAGAAGCTGGTACTCCTGCCATTTCTTTACCGCAACGGCCCATGACCATACGGATAACACAGCCAGCGCGCAATATATTATAAAACCGACAATCCTTGATACTATCAAGCTTCACAGCCTTTCAGATTAGGAATTAATCCGGATATTACGAAAGTTATTATACACCAAATACCCGAAAAAACCATCCGAAGTTTAATCAAAATAACACACCCAAAGCCAGAGTGTCAATCGTTAGATAAATACCGCATCTCACCGACGATATTTCTTGACATGCGCATATGTGTTTTGAGATAATTTATGGCGGGCGTGGGGGGTATTTTGCAGAGAAAAAATTTGATTGTGGACTGGAATATTCAGCTGAGGTTTATGCTGATTTTTCTCATTCCCGTTCTGATATTCGGCGGGGTCGGCTTTATATTAATCTACAAATTCGGGAACTCTTTTACGGAAGAAACAAACCTTTCTTTCCATGAACAGCTCGATTCCTTCCGTGAAATCGAGTCTTTTATCGTCCAATCCAGCATAGCCGGAAAAGATAAAATACTCGAAATGATAGACAACAGGAAAATGGCGCTGGATGAATTGCGCGTCCTTACAGCCCGGAACTGGGACAAGATATCCGATCTTATAACTTTATGTTATATAGCGGTAATCATTGTGAGCGCAATTATGGGACTGATAATTTCCCACAGGATTTTCGGACCTTTCAAACGCCTGCGGAGCAACCTCGAGATAATGGCGGACGGAGACCTGTCAAAAAAAATGTCCGTCAGGAAAACAGATCAGTTCAGGGACCTCTTGACATCCATTGAATCAATGCGCCGGAATATACACGAAAGCATAAGCGAATACGATACAACCCTCGAAGCCGTAAGCAGGTTCGTCCAAAAAATAGAGCTTGATCTGCCCAATAGGGAAGAATGCGGACAGATAGTAAAATCCCTCGAGGAACTTAAAAAAGATCTCCGAACACGCAATTTAGACAACAGGTAAAAATCCGAAATGATCGAGAAAAAATTATGTCTTTTTGAAGAAACCGGAAAAACCAATACCGAAAAATGCATGCAAATAGTTAACGATAACCTCGGATTCGGTTACAAATACATAGTTTTGGCCACAACGGAAGGAACAACCGCGCTTAAATTCGGACGCTATTTCAAAAGCAAAGGAGTCAAAATCATCGCGGTAACACATTCTACGGGATTCGACAAGCCGTCTGTCCAGCAGGTCTCCGATAAAACAAAAGAAGAAATAAAATCGCTGGGAATCGAATTGTTCACAGGAACGATGCTAACACACTCCCTCGAGACAGCCCTGTCCAAAAAATACAGCGGCATATATCCGGCCCAGATAATCGCGTCTACTTACAGGACCGTATGCCAGGGATTAAAAGTCTGCGCGGAAATCGTTATGGAAGCGTGCGACGCGGGGCTGGTCCCTGAAGATGAGGAAGTCATCGCGGTAGCGGGAACCGGATGGGGAGCGGATACAGTATGTGTGGTAAAATCCCGGGCGTCAAAAAGATTTCTGGACCTAAGAATCCTGGAAATACTCGCGAAACCGAGGGCCTAAACACTCGGGACATGACAAAGTTCACTCTTATCAGACAAGCCCAACCGTAACTTTAGCCGTCATTGAGTTTGAAATAAGGCAATTCTTCTCGGCCGCTTTGACAATATCCGCGACCGCGTCCGCATCTTCGGCTTTTTTCGTTTTAACATCCAGTTTGATATTCACCTCCGTCATCAACGCTTTGCCGTCTTTCATCTCGAGTTTGCCTGTCGCTTCGCTCCCGAGTGATTCAATCTCTATCTTTTTCCTTCGGGCAATGTATATAAATGTGAAGACTATACAGCTCGAAGCCGCGGCGACATAAAAATCCTCCGGCGCCCACATCCCTTGATGCCCTTTGAATTCAGGGGGAACCGCTATTTTGATATCCGGCTTGCCGTCCGACGAAAGGACTCCCTTTTTCTCTCCGGTCCAAACGATTCTGTTTCTGTAAAAATATTCCATAGCTTCCTCCACTGCGATGCCGAAATATTATGGTTTGCCATAAATAAGAATTCAAATATAATGATACTTTATACAAAATACAAAAAATATAAAAAAACAATTATTTTACCCCGCATGCGGCAGATTTGAAAAGCTGGGTTTTTCAAACCGCTGATGCTGAAAGATGCTTTAATGCAGAATTTTAAAAAAACAGTTTTGATAACAGGCTGCTCTTCGGGAATAGGGCTGGCTTCCGCCAAAATGCTTCTCTCAAAAGGATGGGCTGTCTTCGCGACGGCAAGGACCCAGACCGATCTCGAAAAACTTGAAACTATGGGTTTTATTTCCGTGCCGCTGGAGTTAAAAATCCCCGAGTCAATAAGGCAAGCCGTCAAATCAGTGCTTGAAAGCACCGGGGGATCTCTCTCCGCCTTGGTAAATAACTCAGGCTACGGCCAGTCGGGAGCCATTGAAGACCTTTCGCGCAGCGCCCTGCGGGACCAGTTTGAAACAAACGTGTTCGGACTCGTAGAGCTGACTAACTGCCTGGTTCCTGTATTCAGGAAACAGGGTTACGGAAGAATCGTAAACGTAAGTTCTATCGCCGGGCGTATCGCGCTTCCCTTCCACGGGGCGTATTCCGCGTCTAAGTTCGCCGTTGAAGCAATCACCGACGCCCTAAGGATAGAATTAAGGGGCAGCGGGATATATGTATCGCTCGTCGAACCAGGCCCAATTTTTTCCTCTTTCAGGAAAAACGCGCTTGAAAACTTTGAACAAACCGTGGAAATTGGAAACAGCCGGCACGAAAAAATATACGAGAAGAAAATACACTCAAGAAAATCCGGTTCCTCAGAAAGTTTTCATTCAAAGTTTATGCTTTCTCCCGAAGCAGCGGCAAAAAAAATAGTCCATGCCCTGGAATCAAAAAAACCGAAAATCCGCTATCTTGTCACACTGCCGGCTTACATCGGAGCCCTGCTGAAAAGATTTACGCCCGATTCGATTATGGACCGGATTATGACGCCGGGCGCGATGAAAAAGATTAAGAAAAACCCTTGAAGCACTTCCTTTTGTGTTTGTTGTCCGAAGTTTCGCTTCGGACACTTCGGACAAATTGACTTTTTCGCCCCTTGATAGTATATTTTGAATGGAGGATGTTATGTCAGAGCCTAAATATGAATATTCGCTTAAAAGGGGGGCTTTATACTAATGGAGCGGATATCTCCGCCGCTGGGGGCTACCGGTGCTGAAGTCTTTTCTATGTTCGATCCTAAAATTGATGAATGGGTTCCTGCCCCGGGTACCTTGGAGCTCTTCTGGACATCAACGCCTATATCGCCAGAGGCCGCCAACCGTATTTTACCTTCTAAATCACTTAAACCTCTATAATCTTTATCCTTTTGTTTATTTGTTGTGTCAAAAGGCTTATATATCAGTTCATCCCCACGCACGTGGGGAACATAGATGTCTGTTTTTTGTATTTATCTTTGATTTCGGTTCATCCCCACGCACGTGGGGAACATGTTATCGAAGCCGAGGAAACGCATCAGTTTCGCGGTTCATCCCCACGCACGTGGGGAACATGGTTATTTGTCCTTGAAGTTTTTGCCAGGTCACGGTTCATCCCCACGCACGTGGGGAACATTGAAGGACATATCCGACCAAAACTCTAAACTCCGGTTCATCCCCACGCACGTGGGGAACATACCCTTTCTCCGGTTAGCCCTTATTACATTCCCGGTTCATCCCCACGCACGTGGGGAACATGTAACCGAAGCCGGCGCAGGGGGCAGAGTGCCCTTACTTAAGGAAAGCAAACAAACAGGGGGCGAAATGGAACTCGCAAATTTAACTGTTAAAGATTTACGCGAAGTCCGGCCGGATTTAGTCGACGCTATTGTAAAAGAGAGCGAAAACGGCAAAAACCAGGCTGCCAAAGACGAGCAATTTAACGCATTGCTCAAAGAAAACAAGGGACTTAAAGACGCTAATGCCAAGAAG
>JAQUNG010000011.1 GCA_028717725.1 bacterium
TTCCGGAGGATTCATGGGAGAAGGAACATCACCCTGAAGAAAAATCTTTTTTAAATTGGTTTTTTTGTCAATAACCGGTATGGCGTCTATAAGAGCAAGGGTATATGGATGGAGAGGTTCTCTGTAAAGCACCTCTGCCGGGGCATACTCAACAATCTTCCCCATATACATAACCGCGACCTCATCGCTGACATATTCCACGACCTTAAGATCATGAGAAATAAAAAGATAGGAAATGGATAATTCATTCTTCAAATCCATAAGAAGATTTATTATTTGTGCCTGAATCGATACATCCAGAGCGGAAATCGGCTCATCGCATATAACAAGTTCCGGATTAAGCGCTATTGACCGGGCTATGCCGATTCTCTGCCGCTGACCGCCGCTGAATTCATGGGGATACCTGTCCAAATGTTCCTTTGATAAACCGACTTTCTCCAACATATTCTCTACAAGTCTTCTTTTTTCGACCCTGTTTTTCACTATCTTGTGTATAACAGGCCCTTCCCCCACAATATCCAGGACGGTCATCCTCGGGTTCAGAGAAGAATACGGATCCTGAAAAATATACTGAATCCTTTTCCTCATAGGCCTCATTATCTTCTGGGACATCGATGTAATATCGATATTATCAAAAAAAATCTTCCCCGCAGTCGGTTCATAAAGTTTTATAACGGTTCTGCCGAGAGTTGTCTTCCCGCAGCCGGATTCCCCCACAAGCCCCACAACTTTGCCCCTGCCTATTGCCAGGCTCACCGAATCCACGGCTTTGATACAGCCGATAACTCTGGAGAAAATTCCTTTCTTCACGGGAAAATACTTTTTTAAATCCTGGATCTCTAAAAGTTTTTTCATTTGATTTTCCCCGCCGGAACAGGATTAAAACAAGCGGCGCATCCGCCGTTTTCTATATCAAAAAGCCCGGGCTCCTGCTCAAGACACTTTTTCACGGCTCTGGAACACCTCGGTTGAAATTTACATCCTTTCATCCGGTTTAAAGGTCCTGGAACCTGACCGGGGATAGCTTCAAGTTTTTCTCTGCCGCCGCCAAGCATTGGAAGAGAATCCAGCAATCCCTTTGTATACGGATGAACAGGTTCAGAAATAACATTTTTGACAAAACCTTTTTCCACTATCTTGCCGGCATACATCACATGGATACGGTCGGCGTAACCCGAAACAATTCCGAGGTCATGGGTTATAAAAATCACGCTCATGGAAAAATCTTTTCTGAGAGAACCTATAAGTTCGAGTATCTGTGCCTGGATAGTTACATCAAGGGCAGTGGTAGGCTCATCGGCTATCAATATTGACGGTCCGCACGCAAGCGCCATGGCTATCATGACCCTTTGCTGCATTCCGCCGGACAATTGATGCGGATAACAGTTAAAAATCCTTTCGGGATCGGGGATTCTTACTTTCCCGAATATATGGATGGCTGAATCTTTCGCATCTTTTTTATTGAAACCCTTGTGCACGGTAAAAACCTCACAGACCTGGTTCCCAACCGTAAAAACAGGGTTCAGGGAAGTCATCGGTTCCTGAAATATCATCGAAATATCTTTTCCGCGTATTTTTCGTATATCTTTTCCCCCTAATTTCAGAATGTCTTTATCCCCGTACTGGATCTGCCCCGAAACAACTGTTCCCGGCGCGGGGACTAAATTCAATACGGACAAAGCAGTGACACTTTTGCCGCAGCCGGATTCTCCCACAAGAGCAAGCATTTCGCCTTTTTGCAGATCAAAACTGATATCATCGACCGCTTTGACCGTTCCTGCGGAAGTAAAAAAATAAGTTTTCAGATTTTTGACAGAAAGCAGAGGCATAACCACTTTTCTATCCCCTTTGCAAGGTTTATTGAACTATTGTATTTCAATGAGATTTTTTTACAATAAAAAAGCGCCGTTTGTTTAAACGGCGCTTAATGTCCGGCAATTCGATTATTCCGGCAAACCTTCCTGCCTGAGCGGCATTTCGATTCCGGTTTTAGACACTGCCTCGGCTTCTATCCTCGAAGCGAATGTACCGCTCCTTTTAGAGCTCATAACAGCGAGAGATACACTGACCACCATCCATAAAATCGCGGCAACGGTAGTAAATTTAGTCAACATATCACCGGCTCTGGAACCGAATATAGTCTGTGTTCCTCCTCCCGCGCCGAAAAGACCGGCTAAACCCTGTCCTTTCCCCGCCTGAAGCAGAACTATAATAATCAAAGCTATACACAATAAGACATGCAGAGATAAAAGAAAAGTAAACATATTTATTCCTCTTGGTATTTGACCAGTTTTTCGAATGACTCAACTTTCAGGCTTGCTCCGCCGACAAGCCCTCCGTCGATATCTTTTTTAGACATAAGACTTTTGATATTATCCGGTTTTATGCTTCCTCCGTATTGAATACGGACCGCAGCGGAAAGTTCGGCATCAAACAAATCGGATAAAAGCTCTCTTATATAGGCATGGACTTCCTGCGCCTGTTCCGGTGTGGCGGTTTTCCCGGTCCCTATAGCCCATACCGGCTCATACGCAATAACCACGTTCATCATTTCTTCTTTTTTTAATCCCTGAAGGGATCCCTGAACCTGATTTTTCACAATATCTTTCGTTATTCCTTTTTCTCTTTCCTCCAGTTTTTCGCCGACACAAACTATAGGAATTAAACCGGTTTTTAAAACCGCTTTCAGTTTTTTATTGACGGTCTGGTTGGTTTCCCCGAACATCGCCCTTCTTTCGGAATGCCCGATAATAACATATGAACAGCCCGCTTCCTTCAGCATCGACGGGGCAATTTCTCCCGTAAAAGCTCCCTCTTCCTCCCAATGCGCGTCCTGGGCCCCAACTTTAATATTCGAACCCCTAAGAGCGTCCGCGGCTTTTGAAACCGCCGTAAAAGGCGGACAGACGACGATATCGATATCTGTCACCCCCGAGACTTTTCCCTTGAGCTCAGACACAAATTCCACAGCTTCAGAAATTGTTTTATAAAGTTTCCAGTTTCCGGCAATAATAGGTTTGCGCATGTTGTTAAATCTCCTATATTTCTTTACTACTTGCCTATCAGCAGTTACACAGTTCAGCAGCAAAAAAAAATAAAAACATTAAACTACTCAATTATCTTAATATATGTTCCTCAGCCTAAAACTTAATTTCAACCTTTCCTGCTCAACTACCGAACTACCTATTTATTTTACTGCTAAACTAATTTTTATCTGTCAGCGCCGCTATTCCCGGCAGTTCCTTTCCCTCAAGATACTCAAGAGAAGCCCCGCCGCCCGTAGAAATATGGGTTATTTTACCGCTCACACCGCTTTTATTCACGGCGGAAACAGAATCCCCCCCTCCTACAATGGATACCGCGCCTGATTCGGATAAAGCCCTGGCAATCGCCATAGTGCCTTTTGAAAAAGGCTCCATTTCAAAAACACCCATAGGCCCGTTCCAGATCACTGTTTTTGCTTCCTTAATTTTGCGGGAATATAAATCCACCGTTTCAGGTCCTATATCAAGCCCCATCCAGCCTTCCTTGATTTTATCCTCGCCGACTGTTTTAACTGCCGCGTCTTCGGCAAATTTATCGCCTATTATATGATCTACGGGCAATAGGATATCCACTCCCCTGGCATTCGCTTTTTTCAGGATTTCGGAAATAAGGCTCGGGACATTGATTTTATTACCTTTTTTATCTTCTATAATCTCCTCGACTTTTGAACTTCCGACAGGGATGCCCCTGACTTTCAGAAAGGTATAAGCCATCGCGCCGCCTATCAGTATAGAGTTCACTTTCTCTATAAGATTCTTAATAACCTTAATCTTATCCGAAACTTTCGCGCCCCCCATAACCGCAATAAACGGACGGCCCGGATTCTCAACAGCCCGGCCGAGATACTCTATTTCTTTTTTCAGCAGATACCCGGCCGCGCACTGTTTTATATGTTTTGTCACTCCGACCATGGATGCGTGTGCCCTGTGCGCTGTCCCGAATGCATCGTCAATATATACATCCCCGAGAGAAGCCAGTTCTTCGGCGAAAGAATCATCCCCTTTTTCCTCTCCGGGATAAAATCTCAGGTTCTCCAACAAAATGACATCGCCCTCTTTCATCTGACTGACCATCATTTTTACTCTGACGCCTATGCAGTCATTGGCAAAAGCCACTTTTTTGTTCAGGAGTTCCGAAAGCCTTTCGGCGACGGGTTCAAGGCTGTATTTGGGATTCCTTTGCCCCTTGGGCCGCCCCAGATGAGACATAAGTATAGCCTTGCCGCCGTTGCGCAGAACATATTCTATCGTCGGCAAAGCGGACCTGATTCTTGTATCGTCGGTGATATTCTTTTTCTCATCAAGAGGAACGTTAAAATCCACCCTTATAAGGACTTTTTTACCTTTTACATCCAGGTCTTCAATAAACAGTTTGCCCATAATTGACAATCCTTCTCTCAACTACTTGGACATTTTCTTCATCAGATCAATACATCTATTTGAATAACCCCATTCATTATCGTACCATGAAACGACTTTGACCATATTTCCTTTCATAACCATCGTCAGTTGAGCGTCAAATATGGAAGAAGCGGGATTGCCTATTATATCCACCGAAACAACAGGATCTTCTTCGTATTCAAGAATACCTCTCATTTCGCCTTCAGCGGCTTTTTTAACGGCGGCATTGACATCTTCAACAGTAACTTCTTTCATCAATTCCGCGGTAAGATCTACAACGGAACCGTCTATCACAGGAACTCTCATCGCGAATCCGTCAAGTTTTCCGTTAAGTTCCGGAAGCACTTTCCCCACAGCTCTCGCCGCTCCGGTAGTGGTAGGAATTATACTCGCTGCGGCGGCGCGTGCCCTTCTGAGGTCTT
This sequence comes from bacterium, assembly GCA_028717725.1. Lineage (GTDB taxonomy): Bacteria > Auribacterota > UBA6266 > UBA6266 > UBA6266 > UBA6266. The sequence goes on from JAQUNG010000011.1 coordinate 4,868, forward strand.
TATGGGGCAAATCCAATATCTGCTGGTCATTGGTATAAGCATGGACTGTCGTCATAATCCCTCTCCTGATACCGAAAGCTTCATGGAGCGCTTTAGCTACGGGAGCAAGGCAATTCGTGGTGCAGGAAGCGTTTGAAACGAAAATCTGATCTGATTTCAGGTCTTTATCGTTTACTCCCATCACAACTATTTTAATTTTTCCCTCAGGATCTTTTTTAGGAGGAACGGTCAATAACACTTTCTTTGCCCCGGCCGAGATATGTTTCTGCAAATCTTCTGCCGACGCAAAAACACCCGTAGCTTCCAGCACTATATCAACTTTCATATCTTTCCATGGAAGCTGTGCCGGATCTTTTATTTTCAGGACTTTTGTTTCCCCGCCGTCAACCACAATAGCATCTTCTTTTGCCTGGATACTTCCTTTATATTTGCCGTGCACAGAATCATACTTCAGCAGATGTCCAAGCGTTTTTGAATCGGTTAAATCGTTAATGGCGACAACTTCAAAGTTCTTTTCATCCTTGAGAAGCCTGAATACCTGTCTGCCTATACGGCCAAACCCGTTGATAGCGATTTTTACAGTCATAAGATCCTCCTTAGATTTATAATACGGTTTTCCCGCAGGTTTAAAGTTTCACTATTTTATCCGTTCTTCTAAGTATGTCAAGGTTAAAAGAGGTATTTTTACCCGGTTCACCGCCGGCTGAAAAGAGCCTCAACCGAATTCTTGAGAATTTCTCTCTGTAAATTCTCAAGATATCTCTCCTTGGCGTAAAAAGTTATGCAGTTGTCTTCTTTTCTAATCAAAACATCTTCGTTCTCCCATATGTAGACCAATCTTAAAGTCCCTTCAACCCTGCACTTTCCGAATTGGCTGTTAAGCTTTTCCAGCAGTATTTCATAAAATTCGCCCGCATAGTATTTGTCCAAATCGTGGAACTTTATTATTATTGATGTTATGACATAGATATCGTATTTTTTCAATTTACGGCTTTCGGCAGAAACCGAAAAATTTCCCCAGTAATACTGTTTCTCTCCCAGAGAATAAAGGTAAACACCGTTATAAAATCCTTTCTTCTTTATATGTTTCTCATAAACTCTGACAAAATCATTATTCTGGAACCCCAAAGGCACCTGCGAAACAAAGATATAATCCTGCGAACACGCAAAACCTGAAATCAGCAGGATGCCGACCGCAAAAAAAAGAATGGTTTTCATCGGTAATCTCCTTTACAGCGATATTATAAGAGCCGATCTCTTCAGCATACGTTATCCGCAGACGTAACGGCAAAGGTCATCACTTCCACGTCTCTGACGCCGGCTTCTCTCAGAGCGGCGGCGCACTCATTCAGAGTGGAGCCTGTAGTATATATGTCGTCAAGCAGAAGCGCTTTTTTCCCTGTGATTTTTTCCGGTTTTGTGGACGTAAAAACATTTTTGACGTTTTCTATTCTCTTTTTTCTCGAAAGGCCCGCCTGATGAGGAATGGATTTAACTTTAACAAGAGCGTTTACAACCGGGATACCCGTAATTGCGGAAACCATACCTGCAAGAACCCCGGAATGATTAAAACCTTTTCTCAGTTTATCCGTTATATACATAGGCACCGGCACGATTATATCAGATGATATCATGCTTAAAATACCTTTTTTACTCATTAAGTCCGCCATGGCATGAGCCGCTTCAAAATTTTTGCCGTATTTAAACTGATGCACAAGATATCTTGTTTTCTCGCACAATTGGTAAGCGTGATGAGCTCTGCTGTAGGGAAGTCCTGAATAGTCGCATCTGCCGCAGAGGCAGTTTGATCTGGGCAGGACACACCCGCACCTCGCGCATTGCGCGCAATCCGGCATATCAAGATTCACAAGGCAATTCCCGCAAATATATTTTATGCCGGCGTCATCACAGAGTTCTCCGCAGAACAAGCATCTGGGAGGAAACAAGATATTCTCGGCGGCTTTAAGCCAGCCGAGCACCGCGGATTTTATCCTTTTTGCAGAACCGGATATACTTTTTTTGTCAGAAACACCGCCACAATCGCAAGAAAAAAGCACGAAACCAATCCTCCTTCAAAATATTCGGCGGAACCGAAAAAAGGCAGGAACCACACATCGCTGTAATGAGTGGGAACATCAAGAAAAATACCGTCTATTTTCATGATAAAAACCCAACCGGCATGTATTCCCATGGGGAAAAACAGGCTGCCCGTCCTTATTCTCGAATCCATTAACACATAACTTACGACTAAGATGCCCATCATACCGGCAAAATGTTCCGGAAAAAACTTTTCGCCTTCGACACAAACCGGTTTTATAAGATGCAACAGCGCAAATATCACGACCACCGTCCAGAAAGAAATTTTAGCCGAACTGTATTTTTTTATTTTTGAAAACAGATACCCCCTGAACACAAATTCCTCAAACGTCGACACACCTGCCGCGATAAGGACTGCCGAAACCGCTTTTCCACATAGAGAACTCCATGAAAAATCAGGGTCAGGATACCGCAAACGGGTAAAATAAAAGACTGTCAGGACAATACATAGGCTTAAAACCCCAGAAAGCAGACCATAGAGATATTTTTTTGCCGCGAAAGACGTGTCCAGTCCAAGTTCCGCGCCGCTTAAACCCGAATATCTGCAATCCAACGCTGTAAAAACAAGAAAAACAGCCGCAAATGTCCTTGTCCATATTTTAAGCACCGGGAAATCGATAAATGAGGCCGCGGCTAAAGCGATAACAAAACCTATAACGGCCGAAACAATGCTTATATATAATACGCTGAATCTGCTGTTGAAATAATTTTTCATCTTTTTTTGGATAATTCAACTGTCTTGAACAGGCTTTTGACCAGAACCGCCGGTTTTTCAGCCCCACCGGTTTTCATCATGATACTACCCCCCTCTTCATAGATATGCCTGTTTTTCTTTTCGCTGTCATCTTTTGAACGCGCCAACGCATCGGCAAAACCGGATTCCTCCGCTTTCCCATATTTTCTCAGCCATCCGTTCTCCGTAACGCACAAATTCCCACTGAAATCATCTTTGATGAGAATATCTTTATCTTTCAGCCCGAGGCCCGTTATTCTTTTTTCCCTTCCGGATGTGTTGTATATCACGATTATCCTGCCTGTGTCCAGATTGAGGATGCAAACTTCTTCCTTGATAATTCTCCCTTTCTCATCATCGATAACCCTGTCGCCCGGATTTACAATCCACATTATGCTCTCTCTCACAAAAACTATCTCCGAATCGGATATCCATACTGGAATTCTATTGCTCACCGAAAAAACTTTTTCTATCGTGTGAGTTGGGGGATTGTCGCTTTTTCCCGCGTAAAGACATTCTTCGGCCGAAGCGGACAGAGCCGCAAAAAAACACAGTATTATAAAAAATACCGTTTCTTTTTTCATAAGAGTTCTTCTCAGTTCTGTTTCCAAATGGGAGTTGGTTTAGCAGGATTAATGCTAATATCAATTATGGAATAACTGTCATAATCGGCCGAAGTCGATTCGTCAAAAGTCGGTTTTATACACAATATCCGCATAAACCTGCAGGCGACCGAATCGAAACTTATATATTTCTGTTCATACTTTCCCACACCTTCCTGTTCATAGATATCCTGCCACTCGTATCCGTTTTCCGAAACCTGGATTTTAAAATGCTGGGCCGGGTTAAAATTCCATTTTACCCTTAGATTACCGAGAACAACACCTTCTTTGAATTCTACCTGCAGCCATTCTTCGCCGTTTGCATCCGAAAACCAGCTTGTCTTCATTTTGGGATCCACGGCGTAAATAGGATCGTGGCCTTCTCTCGTAGACGATGCAGTAACGGCTTTGACAAGTTTCCCGGAAGCGTCTTTATAAAGCCATTCTTTCTTAAGGGCCCCACTGGCCTGAGACTGGAACCTGTCAAATTTCAGCCCCTCTTTTTTCACGGCCTGCTTGGCCGCAAACGTGGGCTTGCCTGTCAATACGGGTTTTACTTCCCATATGGAATATCCCCATACGCTTGCCCTGCTGAAACAATTGATCTTGAAGAATTTCGCTTCGGGTTCGTTTTTGAGGAGGACTATTCTTCTTTCTCCCTGCCGCCCGTCTTTAACCGCCGCCTGCAATTTCCATACTTTACCGTCCATGGAAGTTTCGACACTATATTCCCTTGCGGAAGCCCTCTCCCATACGATTTCCACGGCTTTTATTTTCTGCGCCGCGGCAAGTTCAAATTCTATCCATTCGTATTCACTGCCCTGCCTGGAGGCCCATCTTGTCAGGTCATTACCGTCGCAGGCTGTTATCGCCCCGTCGCTCCCAGGCCCTTCGGAAGAAGCTTTAATCGATATAATGGGATTATCTGTCCGGTCTTCCTCTATATTGCACAGCAGTTTTATCTCCCTTATCGAATATTCATCCCCCTCCACACCTTCTTCACAGTATATTTTTATCATTCTCGCTTCTTCATTATTAAAAAATATCATACGGCTTTCATTTTTCCTTCCGTCTCTGACAGAAGACGTTTCTCTCCAGTCCCTGCCGTCCGAAGACACGTATACCCTATATGATCTGGCGGCTTTTTCCCCCCACATCAGCTGGATTCCGTTAACTCTGGTATTTTTTCCGATATCTACGGTCAGCCAGGCCGGACTCATACCTTTTGAAGAGAGCCAGTAACTGTTACTGTCACCGTCAATGGCGGTAGCGGCCGGGTGTTGAGGACTCTGGGTAGAAAAATCGGCCACTTTAACCGCATAACACTGGATGCTTATGGAAAACAATATCACAAAAAAAACAATAAAATATTTTTTGGGCATATAACCCTCTCTAAAATTTTCCCATTTAAGTTACACTAAATCCTTCCCTATGTCAAAAAAGATATTCAACATTCTTTCTGAAAGAATTGACACGACAGCCGGGATTAAATAATATAGTTACCAGATATGGATATCTTTCAGAAAAGAATATTAAAAATCATGGCGGCCCTCGCAATAGTAACCGCCGGGGGCACAATAGGATTTGCCGTACTTAAAAATATCTCTCTCTCAAACGCTCTTTATCTGACAATCTGCCTCATATCAACGGTCGGCAACAGAGAAATCGGGGAACACCCCGTCGAAATATTTTTCGCCATTCTCGTTATTTTTACCGGAATGGGAACTCTTTTATACGGAGTATCCAACATAACCGCTTTCATTCTGGAAGGCCAGCTGAACAATATCCTAAGGAGAAAAAAAATGAATAAAAATATATCCAAATTAGAGGGTCATTTTATCATATGCGGTTCAGGAAAAACCGGACTGGCGGTCATAGAAGAATTTTATAAAACAAAAAACCCTTTTGTGGTAGTCGAAAAACAGGAGGAAATCCTGAATCAGATACCTTATAAAGATGAGCTTCTTTTCGTGATAGGCGACGCAACTCAGGACGAAACGCTTGAACTTGCCGGCATCAAAAAAGCCAAGGGTCTGATATCGACCTTAAATGACGACACAAGCAACCTTTTCATAGTATTTACCGCAAGAAGCCTCAAACCCGATTTAAGGATTATCTCAAAAGCGGAAGGAAAAGATTCGGAAAGAAAAATCCTTAAAGCGGGAGCCAACGCCACGGTTTCCCCCAACAGGATAGGGGGTATGCGCCTCGCGTCAGTAGCTCTCCGCCCTGTAGTTGTTTCCTTTCTCGACACCATGCTAAAACAGGCCGATATGAGCCTCAGGATGGAGTGTGTCACTATCGCCGACAACTCTTCTCTTATAAGAAAAACTCTCGGGGAAGCCGACATAGCCCAAAAAACAGGCCTTATAGTTGTAGCGGTCGAACAGGCTGAAACCAAAAATTATATATATAACCCGCGCATGGAACTTGTGTTGAACGTGGGCGATTCACTCATAGTCATGGGAAATGCCGAACAGCTTGAAAAACTCAGAAAACTTGTGGAATAATCCCGTTTCACATCTTTTAAAGCGACACAGATTCACGGGTTAAAGCTTTTTCCCCAGGTATTTTCCCGTATAAGATTTCGGTTCCGAAGCCACATCTTCGGGCGTTCCCTCGCATACGACAAAACCTCCGCTGTCGCCGCCTTCCGGTCCGAGATCTATAATATAATCGGCCGTTTTTATAACATCCATGTTATGTTCTATGACAAGCACCGTGTTGCCCATTGATACCAGGCGGTGAAGAACATCCAGCAGCATATTTATATCGTCAAAATGCAGTCCTGTCGTAGGTTCATCCAGAATGTAAAATGTATTGCCTGTGGCTTTTTTGCCCAGTTCCGAAGCCAGTTTAACCCTTTGAGCTTCCCCTCCGGATAATGTCGTGGCGGACTGACCGAGATGAATATAGCCGATCCCTACATCTTTGAGCGTCTTAAGTTTTTCCCTTATATTGGGAACATTCCTGAAATGTTCGAACATCTCATTGACCGTTGAATCCAGAACCTCGGCGATATTCAAACCTTTATATCTGATATCGAGCGTATCCCTGTTATAACGTTTTCCTTTGCAGGCCTCGCATACGACATAGATATCCGGCAGAAAATGCATCTCGATTTTCAAAATACCGTCTCCTTTACAGGATTCGCACCTGCCCCCTTTGACATTGAAACTGAACCTGCCCGGCATATAGCCTCTCTGTCTCGACTCAGGTATCTTCGAAAACAAATCTCTTATATGCCCAAAAATACCCGTGTAGGTCGCGGGATTCGAACGCGGTGTCCTGCCTATGGGAGACTGGTCTATAAGTATCACTTTGTCTATGTGCGAAATGCCCTCTATTCCGGAATGCGCTCCGGGTTTTTCCTTGGAACCGTATATTTTCTGAAAAAGCGCTTTCCTTAAAATGTCGTCAACGAGAGTGCTTTTACCCGAGCCCGACACTCCTGTCACGCAGCAAAACCTGCCGAGAGGTATTTTCACGTCAATGTTTTTAAGGTTATTTTCCCGCGCGCCGAAAATCCTCAGAAATTCGCCATCCGAATTCACGGGTTTCTTTTCCCTGAGGGAAATGCTTTTTTCTCCCGAAAGATACGCAGCCGTTATTGAAGATTTATTTTTGATAAGACCGCCTAAATCACCCGCATAAACGAGATATCCGCCTTTTTTACCCGCGCCCGGACCCAAATCCACAATAAAATCCCCGGATCTTATAATCTCTTCATCATGCTCCACAATAATCACGGTGTTACCCATATCTCTCAGGTTCTCCAGTGTATTAAGAAGTTTACCGTTATCTTTCTGATGCAGACCTATGCTCGGCTCATCGAGTATATACAGCACACCGACAAGACCCGACCCGATCTGCGTTGCCAGCCTTATCCTTTGAGCCTCGCCGCCGGACAGAGTGGAACTCTTTCTATCAAGGGTTATATATCCCAGCCCCACATTTTCCAGAAACATTAGCCTCATACCGATTTCTTTAAGCAAATCACGCGCTATCCGCAGTTTATTTTCGGATAAATTCATATTTCCCACAAACTTCAGCGCTTCGGAAACAGACATTTGGGCAAAGTCACGGATTGATTTTCGTTCTATTTTTACCGAAAGGCTTTCTTGTTTTAACCTGGAACCTTTGCAAAGGTCGCAGTTTTCTTCCCCCATAAATTTTTGCAGATACTCTTTTACGCCTGCGCTGTCTGTTTCCCTGAATCTTCTTTCGAGGTTCGGGATAACTCCCTCAAACGGCTTGCTGAAATGTCTGACCGCACCTCTTCTCCAAAATGAAAAACCAACCTCTTCTTTTCCCGACCCCCACAATATGATTTTCTGCTGCTTCTTAGTCAGTTTTTTCCACGGCATATCCATATCTATCGAAAAATGCCTGCACACGCTTCTCAAAATACTTTTATAATAAATCAGCAGTGACTTGCCGCCTCTTTTCCACGGGGCAATCGCCCATTTTTCAAGAGATTTGTCGGCATCGGGAACAATAGATTCCTCCGAAAAACTGAGTTTATGCCCGAGCCCATGGCAGGAAGGACAGGCGCCGTAGGGACTATTGAAAGAAAACATTCTGGGATTGATTTCGCCATAACTTATTCCGCAGTAAGGGCAGCTGTTTTCTTCGCTGAAAAAAACGTCTTTTGTTTTCCCGTCTTTGCCGCATTGCGCTATCACTTTGCCTTTGCCTGTTTTAAGAGCCGTTTCAACGGAATCGCCCACTCTTTGGGATATCCCTTTTTTAACTTTAAATCTGTCGACTACAACGGCAATGCTGTGTTTCCTGTTTTTATCGAGTTTCTCCACATCTTCAATCTCTTTTATAAAGCCATCCACCCTGACTCTCGCGAACCCGTCCCTTTTAAGAAAATCTAAAACCTGTCCGTGTTCGCCTTTTTTGCCTTCGATAACGGGCGCAAGAAGAGCGACATCCGCGCCTTCGCGAAATTTTAAAATCGAGTCGGTTATATCACGCGCGCTCTGACGGCTTATGGGACGGCCGCACTTGAAGCAGAACACGTCCCCTGCATTGGCATAAAGCAGCCTCATATAATCATATATTTCGGTCGATGTGGCTACGGTTGAGCGCGGATTGGATGACGCACTTCTTTGCTCTATGGATATAGCAGGGGACAGTCCTTCTATGTAATCGACTTCCGGTTTATGCATCTGTTCAAGAAACTGTCTCGCGTAAGCCGACAGACTCTCAACATATCTTCTCTGCCCTTCGGCATAAAGCGTGTCGAAGGCAAGAGACGATTTTCCCGAACCGGAAAGGCCTGTAATAACAACCAGTTTATTTCTCGGAATTTCCAGACTGATGTTCTTCAGATTGTGTTGTCTGGCATTTTTGATTACAATGTTTTTTTCCATAAACATTTAATTAGAAACCGCAGGGATAAAAAATCAGCATTTCAACGAAAATCCAATGTGCTTTTTCCATCTCGGGACAGGTTTGGGAAAATCGGTTCTGTAGTGAGCTCCGCGGCTCTCTCTCCTGCGAAGCGCGGCTGTCGCCATAAGTTTAGCTATCATAAGCATATTCTGCAGTTCAAATCCGTCCGTATATTTAACCATGGCGGATAAAATATACTTTTCCCAGAAAGTAATTATATTATAAGCTTCCTTGAGATTGTGTTCTTCTCTCTCCAAACCCACACATCTCCACATAACGCTTTGAAGAGACCTTCTCACGTCATCCACATCGAGGGCGCGAAGAATTTTTCTGTCTATTTCATATTTTATCGGGTGGACTTTGAAGTTTTTCAGTTTTGAATTTTGTCCTGCCGCAATACCCGCCCGAAACCCGAAAACCATCGATTCTAAAAGAGAATTGCTCGCGAGCCTGTTCGCGCCGTGAACCCCCGAACAGGAAACTTCGCCGCACGCATATAATCCTCTGATATTGGTTTCGCAATTAAGATTTATCCTGATTCCGCCCATTATATAATGAGCGCTGGGCCTGACAGGAATTTTATCTTTTGGAATTTTCAGGCCGTAATCGCCGCATATCCTTTTTATGTTGGGAAACCTTTTTGCCGCTTTTACCGCAGATATATCCGATAAATCCAGCAAAACAAAATTCGAATCGGTTTTTTTCATCTGTTCCACTATCGCCCGGCTGACCACATCGCGCGGAGCCAATTCGCAAAGAGGATGATAATCTTTCATGAACCTGTAACCGTTTCTATCCACTAATATCCCGCCTTCGCCTCTTACCGTCTCGGAAATAAGAAAACGCGGCGCCCCCGCAAGATAAAGAGTGGTCGGATGAAATTGCATAAATTCCATATCCGTCAGCACCGCGCCGGCTCTGTAGGCAATCGCCATTCCGTCGGCGGTAGCTCCTTCCGGATTTGTAGTTTCCCTGTATATCTGCCCCGCGCCGCCCGTCGCCAGTATAGTCGAAGGGGCTATCACGGCTGTCTTCCTGCCTGTTTTGCGGTTAAAAGTAATAACTCCGCAACACCTGTTTTTATAATGCAGTAAATCAATCGCGTAATGGTCTTCTATTATATCGATTCTTCTGTTATTTTTAACGGCTCTGACAAGGGTTTTTTCTATCTCTGAACCGGTATTATCTCCGTTGGCATGGATTATCCTGCGGCGGCCGTGAGCCGCCTCGCGCGTAAAAAGCAGTTTGCCGTTATGCCTGTCAAAATTAGCCCCCAGGCTTATTAATTCATTAACCCTGTGGATTCCTTCTCTTACAAGAATTTCCACCGGCTTCCGGCCGCACAAACCAGCTCCGGCCGAAATAGTATCTTCAAAATGCTTTTCCCATGAATCATCACCGGCAAGAGAAACCGCGACACCTCCCTGCGCATGTAGTGTATTGCTTTCCTCAATTTTCGATTTCGTCACAACGGCGACTCTGCCGAATTCCGACGCATGCAGAGCGGCCGTCAATCCCGCAGAACCTGAACCTATGACAAGCACATCCGTTCTCGCGGGATTCATCTTGGACAGATCAAAATTTGCAAGGTATCTCGGGTTCATAAAATAGACATAACGAATAATTTTATTTTACTGAAAGCATTCTTCGGATCGCGTTTAACGCTTTTTTACCGGTTTCACCGGGAACTTTTATCTCAAAACGCTCCTCTTCAAGAGAGGATAAAACGGACTCGATTGTCACGGATTTCATATCACGGCAAACCATATTAAAACTTGCGGGTATAAAGTTTTTTCCCGGAGCGGTTTTTTTCAGAGGCCATAACATCCCTATCTCGGTCGCCACAATTATCGTCATTGCATCCGTTTTTTTTGCATAATCAAGCATACCGGACGTGCTTAATACGGCATCCGCGATTTTAAGCACTTCGGATCTGCACTCGGGATGGGCAATCACCTTCGCTCCGCTATGAGAATCTATAACTCTCAAAACTTCTTCTCTTGTCAGGCAGTCATGAACATAGCAACAGCCGTTCCATAATATAAGTTGCTTGTCTACCCTGGAAGAGACATACGCGCCGAGATTCTTATCTGGGACAAAAATTACCTTTTCTCCGTCAACCGAATTGACAACATCCACAGCGTTCGAAGAGGTACAGCAAACAGTACTTTCCGCTTTTACTTCGGCGGTTGAATTTATATACGTGACAACCGGCACTCCCGGATATTTATTTTTGAGCGCTCTCAATTCATCGGCGGTAACCATATCCGCCATAGGACAGCCTGCGTTCCGTTCCGGCAGTAAAACTTTTTTGCCGGGATTCAGTATAGCAGCGGTCTCTGCCATAAATTTAACACCGCAAAGGACTATTATTTCCGAATCGGTTTTCGCGGCCGCGCGCGCCAGTTCAAGCGAATCGCCGGTAATATCAGCCACCGCCTGCACCTCGGGCCTCTGATAATTATGGGCAAGTATCAGCGCTTTCTTTTCTTTTTTTAAACCTTTTATCCGGTTTAAAATTTCTTCCTGCGTCATTTTTTCTCCGCTATTCTGTTATCATTGTCGACCGAGATAAATTCGGGATGAAAATCCCTTATCTTCTCTTCGGGCACCATACAAAATGCCATTATTATCAATTTATCACCCTTTTCGCCAAGCCGCGCCGCCGCGCCGTTAAGTACGATTTCGCCAGAACCCCGCCTGCCGTTGATAACATATGTCTGAAAACGTTCGCCGTTATTCAGATTAGCGACTTTCACAATTTCATAAGGAAGCAGATTAGCCGCTTCCGCCAGTTCCTCGTCTATTGTAATGCTTCCTTCATAATTAAGCGATTTATCCGTAACAGTCACCCTGTGTATTTTAGATTTGCACATCATTCTCAGCATTTTAACTTTTCCCCTTTCTTATTCCTTTTCCCGGAGTTTTGACAATGATATTATCAATCAGCCTGGCATTTCCAATCTTAACCGCTACGGCAATCAAGGCGCCGGATTCTATGCGTTTTAAAGCTTCCAGGCTGACGGGACATACTATTTCTATATAATCAATTTCCCCTCCTGTCGCGGAATTGATAGTCTTCTCTACTCGCTTTTTAATTTTAAAAGCGTTTCTTTCCCCTTTTAGAACCATTTCCCCGGCCATTTTTAGCGATTTGTATATCGCCGGGGCTTTTTCCCTTTCTTCCCCCGACAGGTATTTGTTCCTTGAACTCATAGCGAGACCGTCTCTTTCCCTGACCGTCGGGACAATTTTAACTTTCACGGGAATATCGAGGTCTTTAACCATTTTTTTTATAACCAGAGACTGTTGCGCATCCTTTTGTCCGAAATACGCCGTATCGGGCCGTATTATGTTAAACAACTTTAACACAACTGTCGTAACTCCTCTGAAATGCCCCGGCCTGTTCCTTCCGCATAGAGGCAAACTCAGTTCTTTCTCCTCAACAAACGTCGAAAAACCCTCAGGATAAATACCCGTAGCCGCAGGAGAAAAAATAACGTCGATCTTTTCTCTTTCGCATACTTTTTCGTCGTTTTCGAAATCCCGCGGATATGAAGCAAAATCTTCGCCCGGCAAAAACTGTATCGGATTGACAAAAATACTTACCGCGACAATATCATTTTCCCGGCGCGCTTTTTTGATGAGGCTTATATGTCCTTTATGGAGAAAACCCATTGTGGGAACAAATCCTATGGTTTTTCCCTTTTTTTTCCACGCAAGAACCTTTTTTTTCATTTCGTCTGTTTTTTTAACCACAATCACGCTTACTTCCCTTCAATACGAATGTTCTTTATCTGGAAAATCTCCGTTTCTCACCTCATCCGCGTATTTTCTCACTGCGTCTTTTATAACAGTGCCTGCATCCGCATACACTTTAACAAATTTTGCTTTCTTTTTTTCGTATAATCCCGTTAAATCGCTGAATACCATTATCTGTCCATCGCAGAAAGGCCCGGCTCCTATCCCTATAACCGGGATACCGATAGAATCCGATAATAACTTTCCAACTTCAGCGGGCACACATTCCAAAACTACAGAGAAAGCGCCTGCTTCTTCAAGCGCTTTTGCGTCTTTTATCAAAAGTTCTATTTTTTCGGGTGTTTTCGCCTGGACTTTATATCCCCCCATAACCAGAATATCCTGGGGGGTCAATCCGATATGTCCCATAACGGGAATACCTCTTTCTACAAGCAATCTCACAACTGGAGAAAGACCGATTCCTCCTTCAATCTTAACGGCTTTGACACCCGCTTCCTTTATGAACCGTCCCGCGTTATAAACCGCTGATTCTGCCGAAACATTAAACGACATGAACGGCATATCAGCGACAATAAGGGCAGCCAATCCGGCCCTCACAACCGCTTTCGCGTGATGCACCATTTCATCCATCGTTACGGGCAGAGTAGTATCATAACCCAAAGCCACCATGGACAGCGAATCTCCAACCAGCACGATGTCGGGTCCCGCATCTCTGCAGAGAGAAGCCGTCGCCCAGTCATACGCCGTTATTGCAACAATTTTTTTGCCGGCGGTCTTTAATTTTTTAATGTCTTCCGTATTCATATTTTCCAGTTACGCGATTTTTTCGACTGATTGCCCCGAACCTTTGAGCCTCTCCGCGTAATACCCGATTGTTTTTCCGGAAACAGGGTGTTTCAGGCGGCTGTTAATCTCGCATAAAGGCATCAGCACAAAAAGCCTTTTATGGAAAGCCGGATGGGGGATTATCAGTTTTTCTTTTCTCAGGATTTCTCTGCCGTATAATATTATATCCATATCAATAATCCTGTCCCCTTTCGCAGATATTTTGCGACCCATATTTTTTTCTATTTTCTTTATCTTACCAAGGAGATCGGCCGGTTCAAGTACGGTTTTGATTTTTATGACCGAATTAAGAAAAGATTTCTTTGAAGACACACTAACCGGACTGGTTTTATATAATGACGAGCGCGAAACGACCTTGATTTCACCGCATGATTGCAGAAATCTTATCCCTTTTTCGATATTTAATCTTTTTCTCCCTAGATTGGAACCAAGGCCGATATAAACTTCAGCTTCTTTTTTCATGTAATTTTCTGATTCTTTCAAGAGCTTCGGTTATTCTGCCTTTATCCCTAGTAAGCGCAAACCTGATATAACCCTCTCCGTCTTCCCCGAACCCATTTCCGGGAGTACACACTATATTGCATTCTTTCAGCAGTACCATAGCCAGTTCGGAAGAGGTGTATCCCGGAGGGACTTTAAGCCACACATAAAAAGTCGCATTCGGCTTTTCCGCTTTCCAGCCCAGGCTGTTCAATCCTTCAACGAATATATCCCTTCTTTCCTGATAAATTTTATTGAACCGTTTTGTATCCGACTCTCCCCTCTCAAGGGCTTCTATACCCGCCAGTTGGATAGCCTGAAATATGCCGGAATCTATATTGCTTTTTACTTTTGCCAGACCTTTGATTATATCGGCATTACCCGCGGCAAAACCGATACGCCAGCCGGTCATACAAAAAGTTTTCGAAAGAGAATGGAATTCTATGCCGACATTTTTCGCTCCTCCGGCCTGGAGAAAACTCGGCTGTTTCTTCCCGTCAAAAAATACTTCGGTATAAGCGGCGTCATGACAGACTATAATATTGTGTTTACCCGCAAATTCGACCGTTTTTTCAAAAAAACCTATATCGCATGTGGCTGATGTCGGATTATTTGGATAATTCAGAAACATAAGCCTGGCCTTCTTGAGTTCCTGCGCGTCTATACTGTGATAATCTGGCAGAAAAGAATTTTTTTCAAGTAAGGGCATAAAATAGGGATCTCCGCCCGCAAAAACGGTTGAGGAAAAATATACGGGATATCCGGGTTCGGGAATAAGCACAACTTCCCCCGGATTCACAAAAGCAAGGGGTATATGGGCTATCCCCTCCTTGGAACCTATCAGCGGAAGTATTTCTTCCTGCGGATCAAGTTCCACATTAAACCTTTTTTTATACCAGGATGCTATGGCTTTTCTCAATTCCGGCATACCCGCGTCAAGGGCATAATTATGATTTCTGGGGTCCTGAGCGGCTTTATAAAGCCTTTCTATTATATGCGTCGGCGTAGGTATGTCGGGATCCCCGACACCCAAATCAATAATATCCTTGCCGTCATGGAGAAGCTTTCTCTTTAACTTATCTATTTCCGCAAACAAATAAGGAGGAAGCTTTTTCAACCTTTCGGAATATTCAAATTTAAAAACCATTTCAGTCTCCTTATAAAAATTTTAAAAACGCCCCTAACCGCCTATTTCCCGAACAGGACATCTTTCATTGTATAAAAACCGGAAGGCTTCCCTTTAAGCCATACCGCCGCCTTTACCGCGCCCCGCACGAAAGTATCACGCGTATGCGCCGTATGCCTGATTTCGATTTTCTCTCCCGCTCCGCAATATATAACAGTATGTTCTCCGATGACATCCCCGGACCTTACGGAATGAATACCGATTTCATCTCCGGATTTTTCCCCGCACATGCCTTCTCTGCCGCAAACGAATCTTATGTCTCTCCCCCCGGCATCCAGGGTTCTCTTTATGGCCTCGGCAAACGCCAGGGCCGTCCCTGAAGGGGAATCTTTTTTCGTCTTATGGTGACTTTCGATGATCTCTATGTCATATTCTTTCCCTAGCATCGAAGCAATATCTCCGGCGATCTGCAGCAACAGGTTTACGCCGACACTCATATTGGACGAAACCAAAACAGGGATATTTTTGGAGCATATACGTATTTTATTTTTATCATCCTCCGTCAAGCCTGTAATTCCTATAACAACCGGGATTTTCCCGGCGGCCGCCGCCTGGACATTTGAAATAACGGCATCCCTTGACGAAAAATCTATAAGCACATCGGCGTTTTTTAGAGACAAAGCAAGTGTGTCCGAGATAATCACGCCGTTTTCGTTTCCGCCAGTTATTTTACCGGCATCCAAACCTATATCCGGATGGCCTTTCGCTTCACACGCGCCGGACAATTTCACATCATGATCAGATAGAATAAGAGATATTATCTTTTTCCCCATTCTTCCCGCGGCGCCGCATACGGCAATATTAACCATTTTTATTTCCTTTCATCATCTTTAATTACAACAACCCGTATTGTTCCAGCTGTATTTTAATCAGCGACCTTGATTTCTCGGTCGGGCTGACAAGGGGCAGCCTGAACTCCTCCTCTATCATGCCTTTCATCGCCATGGCCGTCTTGATAGGGATGGGGTTTGTTTCAATAAACATCACTTTGCACAAATCAAAAAGCTTATAGTGCAATTCCCTCGCGCTTTCGATATCGCCTTCTTCCATGGCTGACGTAAGCTCTTTCATATCGGAAGGAACAATATTGGCTATAACGGATATCACGCCCCTGCCGCCGATTGCCATCACGGGCATTGTCATCGAATCATCTCCCGATAACACGGTTATCCCGCAAAGCGATATTATTTTAGAAACCTGGTCCATCCGGCCGCTGGCTTCTTTAATCGCGACAATATTGCTCAGTTCGGATAATCTGGCAACTGTTTCTGGTTCTATCGACACACCGGTTCTGCCCGGAACATTATAAATCACAATCGGTATAGGAACTTCGGTCGCAATCGTTTTATAGTGGCAATACAACCCTTCCTGCGTGGGTTTGTTATAATATGGGGTTATTACAAGCGCCGCGTCGGCACCGGCTTCGCGGGCATGTCTGGTATATTCTATAGCTTCTTTTGTGTTGTTCGAGCCCGTGCCAGCTATAACAGGGATTTTCCCGGCTGTCTCGCTTATCACTATCTCCACTACTTTCTTATGCTCTTCCGGAGTAAGTGTGGCTGATTCTCCGGTGGTGCCGCAGGGCACTATTCCCGATGTGCCGTGCTCAATATGCATCTGAATAAGCTCTCTTAAAGATTCTTCATCCACGCGACCGTTTTTAAACGGAGTCACAATAGCGACAAAAGACCCTTTAAACATTTTTACCCCCTGAAACATTTGCCCCAATCGTATTAATCATCTTATTTTTAAAAAGTATATTCAGCGACATATACCAATTTTGCCGGGCCAATCATATAAACATTTTTATATAGCCCGTTTTTGTTTCCGAAATCGACGATTATAATGTCTCCGCTTTTTGCTATCACTTTTACGGGAACCTTAACTTTTTTCTTCGCATGGGAAATTATAGCGGAAGCCACAATCCCTGTGCCACACGCCAAAGTTTCCGCTTCCACCCCGCGCTCATAAGTCCTTACTTTTATCAGATTGCCGGAACAGACCTCCACAAAATTCACATTTGCGCCAGAAGGGCTGAACTCGGGCGCGTTCCTGATTTCCCTGCCTATTTTTTCGGTTTCAACCTGTTCGGCCGACTCCACAAACAAGACCGCATGGGGAACTCCTGTATTTACAAAATCAAGTTTTATTTTTTTGCCGGAAAGGCTGACAAAAAAATCTGTTTTTAAGTCTTTAGGATCGCTCATTTTGATTTTTATCATATCATCTTCGACAGAAGCAATCAACATCCCCGCCAGAGTTTCTATCTTCATCCTTCCCGCGGCGATTTTATTGTCATACGCAAACCTGGCCGCGCATCTGGCGCCGTTGCCGCACATCTCCGCTTCTCCGCCGTCAGGATTAAATATCCTCATCTTAAAATCCGCCTTCCTGGAATCCTGAAGAAGTATAACACCGTCCGCGCCTATGGATTTCTTTCTGGCACACATTCTTGCGACAAGAGAATTTTCGGGAACAGGGAATTTCTTTCTTCTGTCATCAATGACTATGAAATCGTTTCCCGCACCTTCCATCTTGGAAAATTTCATCCGCATAAACACCCCGCTCGATTACATATTCGCGTTTTCAAGACGGGTCAGATCAAGATATTCCTCTCTCTTCCTGATCATCGCCTCTTCGCTTCCGTTCACGAGTATCTCAGCAGCCCTGGGTCTGGAGTTATAATTACTGCTCATAACAAAACCATAGGCGCCGGCTCCGAAAACACACAGGTAGTCATCCTGCGCAACCGCGCTCATTTCCCTGTCTTTTGCCAGAAAATCTCCCGACTCGCATATAGGGCCAACTATATCGCAAAGGATCCTGTTTTTTTCCCGTATGCTTACAGGTTCTATCCTGTGATACGCCCCGTAAAGGCTCGGCCTTATAAGATCATTTATCCCCGCATCTACGATAACAAAATTTTTATCGGAAGATTTTTTGAAGTATTGCACCTGTGTCAGCAGAACACCGCTGTTGCCGGCAATATATCTTCCGGGTTCGATTATCAATTTAACGCCTAAAGGCTTTACTTCTTTTATCACATTTTCGGCGAAAGCCCCGACGTCGAAAGGTTTTTCATCTTTATAAATAATACCCATCCCGCCTCCTATGTCCAGATATTCTATGGGATGTATATCTCTCACTACCTCCTCCGCCAGCTGTTTTACTTTTCTGACGGCGTTAACATAAGGGCCGATCTCGGTTATCTGGGAGCCTATATGCATCTGAATACCTTTGATTTCCAGATTTTTAAGTCCGGCGGCTTTTTTGTATAAATCATAACCTTTTTTCGTGTCGACGCCGAATTTATTCTCACTCTTGCCGGTCGTGATATACTTATGCGTTTTAGTATCCACGTCAGGGTTAATCCTCACGGCAATACCGGCTTTGATTCCCAAATCACCGGCAACCGAATCGATCCTTTCCATTTCCTGCTCGGACTCGATATTGAACATCAGTATGTTCTGCTCAAGAGCATACTCTATTTCGTCATTGGTTTTGCCGACACCCGCGAAAACGACCTTCGACATATCCGCGCCAATTTCCTCTGTTCTGAACAATTCGCCTCCGGACACAATATCAAAACCGCTCCCTTTTTCTTTGAGAACCTTAAGCACCCCGAGACTTGAACAGGATTTAACCGAAAAACATATAAGATGCCCTATTCCCTTAAATGCCCCCGATAAACGGTCGAAATTCTCACATATGGATTTTCTGCTGTAAACATACAGGGGAGTCCCGTATTTATTTATAACGTCCTTCAATCTCACGCCTTCGCAAAACAATTCGCCGCCGCGATATTCAAAATCATTCATTTTTCGCTTATCTCCATCACCAGACTTAATATCCTTCTTCTCAGATCGTCATCCGCGTGCGCCTGGACAAAAAGCTCAATGTTTTTTCCCAGATTTTCCGCCGGGGCGTAATTAAAAGCGCTGTCCTCGGCATCAAGACTTCTCAGGATATTGTGATTCTGCAAGTCCTTAATCGCTTTATAAACCATAATTTTATCAGATCCTATCTTTTTCGCCACTTCACCGGGCGCTTCCACCAAATTCCGGTTCCGGTAGAAATACATAAAAACTTCCAGATGAACAAGGGATTTAATCGCGTGTCTTATAAACCAGACTATATGTTCGTCAAGTCTAAATCTTTCAGCCAGGCTCTTTTCCGCAATATTCCGACTCCGGAAAAACCCCATAAAGCTCACCTGTTTTTCTTAAGCCATTTCCTGATTTCTTTTTTAACTCCGACAGGTGCCGCGCCGCCCAGGGATTTTTTGTTTGCCGCAGAGTTCTTCATATCCAGTAATTTTGTAGAATCGGGACCGAATTTATCCGAAAATTTCCGTAGTTCTTTGAGTGTGATTTCCCGCGGATTTTTCAACGCCGTATCGGACAACATCATCCTGCCGATTATATTATGGGCCTCCCTGAAAGGGATACCTTTAGTCACAAGATATTCCGCCAGGTCAGTAGCTAAAAGCCCGAGATCGGCCCCGAGAATCTTATTCAATGCGCCGCTGTTCAGCGTAACGGATTTCATCAGCTCGCTTATAATTTCCAGACAACCGCATACGGTATCAACTGAATCGAACAAAGGTTTTTTATCTTCCTGCATATCCCTGTTATAAGCCATAGGCAGGGCTTTCATCGTAACAAGTATGGATACAAGGTTGCCTATAAGGTTACCTGTTTTTCCCCGGACTATTTCCGCGACATCGGGGTTTTTCTTATGCGGCATCATACTCGAACCGGTGCAGAACCCTTCCGGCAGATTGATAATATTGAGAGCCGAAGAAGAATAAACAACCAGATCTTCGCACAACCTGCTGAGGTGTATGCCTATCATCGAAACTGCCGCAAGCGTTTCGATTATATAATCCCTGTCTGAAACCGCATCCATACTGTTCCGGCTTACCCTGGAAAACCCGAGTTTCTTTGCGACATAAAGCCTGTCGATCGGCAGATTTGTCCCTGCCAGCGCGCATGCCCCCAAGGGCATTTCATCGGCCCTGCCGAAAATATCTTTCAGCCTGCTCTGGTCCCTTTCAAACATATGGATAAAAGACAGCAGGTAATGCCCGAAAGTCACGGGCATAGCCAGCTGCATATGGGTCATCCCGGGGAAAACGGCATCCGCATAAGCATAAGCTTTCTCGGCCAAATTCCCCTGTAAATCTTCGATAAGGACAATCATATTTTTTATAGCGTCTTTCAGATACATTTTCATGTCCAGCGTTATCTGGTCGTTCCTGCTCCGCGCGGTATGAAGCTTTTTGGCGGGTTCGCCTATATCATCCGTCAATGCCCGCTCCACCGCCATATGTATATCCTCATCCGAAACAGAAAACCTGAAATTGCAGGATTCAATATCTGTCTGTATTTTTTTCAAACCCTTAATTATCTTTACGCTGTCTTTTTGGGGAATTATACCGGTTTTACCGAGCATTTCCGCATGCGCGATACTTCCCTTAATATCATATTTGTACAGCCTGATATCCACGGAAAGAGATTCGGTAAAATGCTCCGTTTTGGTATTTGTACTTGACAGAAACCTTCCGCCCCAAAGCTTTTTATTATTTTTTCCCATGTTTTTTACCATCCAGAATTTTCCTGATTTTCATCCTTAAACCGTTAATTTTTATAAAACCGCCGGCATCTTTCTGGTCATAAACGCTATCCTGCTCAAAAGTGGCAAAATCCTCGCTGTAAAGCGATAGATCGGATTTCCTTCCTGTGACCACGCAATTACCTTTATACAATTTTAACCTGACTTTTCCGCATACATTCTTTTGTGTTTCGTCAACCAGGTTCCTCAATAAACCCATTTCCGGAGAAAACCAGTACCCGTTATACACAAGTTCGGCATATTTAAGCGCAAGTGAATTCTTAAGATGCTGCACCTCCCTGTCAAGCGTTATCGATTCTATGGCGATATGCGCTTCCCTCAATATGGTTCCCCCAGGAGTTTCATAAACTCCCCTTGATTTCATTCCGACATACCTGTTTTCGACAATATCCACCCTTCCTATGCCGTTTGCCCCTCCGAGTTCATTAAGGTGTTGCAGTAAAACTCCGGGAGTCATTTTTTCGCCGTCTACAGCCGAAGGAACGCCTTTTTTAAAATCGATTTCGATATAAACCGGCTTGTCGGGCGCATCCTCGGGACTGAGGCTCATGACAAACATATCATCCGGCGGCTCCATCCACGGGTCTTCCAGTATACCGCCTTCAAAACTTATATGAAGAAGGTTCCTGTCGGAACTATACGGCTTCTGTTTTGACACGGGAACCGGAATTTTTTTCTTTTTAGCATAATCAATTAAATCCGTCCTGGATTTAAAACTCCATTCCCTCCAGGGTGCAATCACTTTCAATCCGGGTGCGAGAGCCGCGTATGTCAGCTCGAAGCGCACCTGATCATTGCCTTTACCGGTAGCTCCGTGAGATACAGCCCCTGCGTTTTCCTTAAGGGCGATTTCAACCTGTTTTTTTGCTATCAAAGGCCTTGCGATCGATGTACCTAACAAATATTTATCTTCATAAACGGCGTTGGCTTTTAACATTTCAAACACGTAATCGCGCGCAAATTCTTCCGTAAGGTCTTCGACATAGACTTTCGAAGCCCCTGTTTCTTCCGCTTTTCTCCTTATGCCGTCCAGTTCTTTACCCTGTCCTAGGTCAGCGGCAAAAGCTATAACGTCATAACCCTTTTCTTCCTTAAGCCATTTCAATATTACCGAAGTGTCCAATCCTCCGGAATACGCGAGAACGACTTTCTCCATAAAAAACTCCTATTGCCGATTTAAGACACGGTCTTCAGAACTTCATCAGTTATATCTATCGCCATGTCGATTTCAGATTTTTTCACTGTCATTGACGGCACAAACCTCAACACATTACCGGAAGTACAGTTTATTATAAGGTTCCTTTCAAGACACCCGTTGAATATAGCGCCGCCCTCAATATCAAGTTCCATCCCCAACATCAAACCGATTCCTCTCACTTCCCTGATAAAATTATACTTTGATTTAAGCCGTTCGAGCTTTTCCCTCAAATAGCCGCTTTTTTCGATTGTTTTATCGAGAAAACCTTTTTTCTCTATAACTTCAAAAACAGCAAGCGCCGCGGCGCAGGCAAGAGGGCTGCCCCCGAATGTCGACGCGTGATTCCCCGGTTCAAGAACATCGCACA
>JAQUNG010000012.1 GCA_028717725.1 bacterium
TTCAATGAAGTCGAAAATTCTTTTTCCCTGTGCGCGCAGGCAAATTCATTTGACTGTCTGAAAAGTGCTTTCACTTTTCTGCCGGAAAACATTCTTCTCGCGTAAAATTCGTCATTCTCAAGCCTTTCTCTGTGAACACTCAGAAGAATAGCGGATACAAGAACAGCGATAGCGGCAAAGTAAACGGCAAACACAAATATCCTGTTTATTCCGGCGATCACCGCTTTATCCTCATCTTTCACATTTTTGCGGTAAACCGGCAAATCCGCTTTTCCTTTGACAATTTTTTCCCCGGATAAAGCGCCTTCTCCCTCTCTTATTGTGACCAAATGTATAGGACCCGTATCTTTCCCTTCCTCAACCGTTAATTCCAGCCGCCCCGAACTGACTGTTTTATAAGCGTTTTCGGCCGGGTCAAAATAATTAAATTCCACAGCCGGAATTATAAGCTCACCGGCTTTCCGGGGTATAACTATGTAATTGAATATTTTTTGTCTTTCAAGCATATTACCCGCGGCGATATCGGTTATTTCGGTTTCAATTCCCGCGACATTGAATCCCTCCAACTTCGAAAAAGGAGCTTTTATGCCGGCTACACTTCCGTTTCCGGTAACCGCAAACTTAAATGTTATGGGTTCTCCCTCGGAGGCGGAGTTCTTGCTCAACGAAGAAAAAACTCCGTAACTTCCGACCTGCCCCATAAAATCGGGCGGTTTTCCTTCTTCCGGCAGGGGCTTTATCTCAACTTTGTTTCTCTTGCCTCCCAAAACCGATTTTTCAACCTCAATACCTATCCACTTCTTCATACGGTAAACATTAAATTCAAATTTGGGCCCCTGTATAAACTGCAGTCCCGTATCCATCGGAAAATATGCGGTCCTTATCTCTGAAACTCTGTAAACGGTATCGCCTATCTTCTCGTCATATTGGATTCTATCGGTAAAAATCTCCGAAATGAAACCGGGGCTTGACTGCGGAATTCTCCTTAAGTTATCTATGTTTATTTTCCCGTCATAATATAACTTCGTAACAAGAACAATCTGTTCCCCGGCAAAAGCAGTCTGTTTAGTCAGGTATTCGTGCACAAATACATGTTTATTGTTTTCGGAGACTTCTACCCCGACTTCATCGGAAGGTCTTGCCTGTATCTTGCCGGCGGCTGAATGGGACAAGCCTTTTTTAACCGTTATTTTTATCGGTTTTGTTTCAATTTTTTTTCCGTCGATTTCGGCAACCGCCGGTCCGATTGTCAATTCGCCTTCTTTCTCGGGAAACAGAGTATACATATACTCCTTGACAAAAATACTTTTTTTCCCGGTCCCCATCGAAAGTTTTGTCGCTATACTCTTGCCTCTCAGATAAAAACCGCTGAAATCGGGAGGAACGGGCTCCGCGTCCATACTCCCTTCCAGAACCACCGTAAAATAAACCGCCTGTCCCAGAGATACTTCGTCCGTATTGACATCGGAAGTTATCTGGAAGGCAAAAACGCTTCCGGAAACACCCAGTAAAACCGCCAGTAAAAACCACTTTCTCATTCACCAATCCTTTTCTGAATTCTCTATAGGCATGATAGTCCTGTCTCTGAAATACCCTTTTCTCGCAGCTTTTTCCTCATCCTCGGATATACCGAGGATAACGGCTTCTTTTTCATCCACCGGATCTCTGCCGTCATCGATGATCTCAGCGATAAGCCCTTCTTTCCCGTCCATGGGAGATTTTTCCGCAGGTAAAATTTCCCCGGGAACATCCCCGGATTTTTCTTTATCCCCTTTGGGAGCAGTCTTTTCTTTGTCCGCTTCCTGTTTCAGAGCATCTTCTTTTCCCGGCGGCGCCTCCGCTGGAAATTCAGCGGAGGGAAAATCACTTTCTTCCGACGGTTTTTCTTTATCTCCTGGACCACCGGGGGATTTTTTTTCTTTGTCCTCTCCGGGACCGCCCCGGTCGGAAGCCTTTTTATCGCCGTCTTTTTTATTTAAGTCATTCAATTTGCCGCTTTGGCTTATTCCTTTTCCGTCTTTCCCTTCGCCTGTGTCTCCGTCGCCTTTTCCGCCATCGCCATCACCCTGATCGCCGTCGCCTTTGCCTTTATCCCGTGACTGCTCGCTGTCTTCTTCGGCTTCTTCCTTACCTTTTTCGGGTTTCTTTGATTCTTCGGTGTCTTCCCCTTCGGAATTTTTCCCGCTTTCCAAATATTTTTCCGATACCGCCATACCTTTATTTTCGGAAGGAGCGCTTTTCTCTTTTTCCTGTTCCTGGCGCCGCTGTTCCTGGTTTTCTTCCAATTCCCTTATTTTGTTTTTTGTATACTCGTAATTATATTTTACCGCTTCGTCTTCAGGATTAATATTAATGGCCTTTTTATAAAAATCAAGAGCTTCTTTTAATTTCCCCTGCCTGTATTTCACATTACCCATATTAAAAAACACGTTAAACAACAATTCATTCTTTCCATCCCACGGCTCAACGGTTTTCAGATAGTTGGATTCCGCTTCATCATATTTCCCGACTTTATAAGCCGAAGCGGCAAAATTATAATCCACTTCCGATACGCCGGGATTTTTAGCTTTTACGTTTCCGTATATTCCGTAGGCTTCGTTATAAT
This sequence comes from bacterium, assembly GCA_028717725.1. Lineage (GTDB taxonomy): Bacteria > Auribacterota > UBA6266 > UBA6266 > UBA6266 > UBA6266. The sequence goes on from JAQUNG010000012.1 coordinate 2,606, forward strand.
TTTTTTCCTTAAAAGCCCTTTCCGCCTTCCTGAGGGGAAAAGTTTCCCGAAAAGATATCCTGCCCGCGCTCATCAGGAAGACAACCAAAACAAGCATAAACGCAAGCAATAATATAAACAGAATCAGGAATTTTCTAATACTCAACCTCTTTTTTCCTTTCTTCTATTAACGACTCCAGAATCAAAAGAACAAGGGCTGCCGAAAAAACAATCTGATACCTGTTCTCATATTTTTTAACGGTTGAAGATTTGATTTCCCGCTCTTCAAGCTGAGCTATGCCGTTCCTGTATATTTCCATCAGATCTTCATCTCCCGGAACAGCTTTGACATATGCCCCAGAACCCGTAATTGCAGCAATCTTCGCAAACGCCGCTTTTTCCAGTTTTGTATTTATAAAATTGCCGTTTTTGTCTTTCAGGAAGCTTTTTGTCCCGTCTTCTTTTACTACAGGGATTAACCCCCCTTCCAATGTTCCTACACCCATCATATAAAGTCTTATGCCGGAATTTTTCATATTTCTCACCGCTTCTTCCGTATGTTTGCCGTGGTCTTCCCCATCGGTTATAAGAAGAAGCACATGATATTTAGATTCGGACCCTTCAAACGACTTTATCGCGGTATTTATGGACTTTCCGATATCAGTGCCTCCATGGGATACCATCTCGGTATTAACATCCTGAAGAAACAGATTGTATACGGAATAATCCGATGTCAAAGGGCACTGCAACACGCTTGCGCCGGAAAAAACGACCAGTCCTATCCTGTCTCCTTTAAGCATGCTCAGCAGCCTGCGAATCTTGGTTTTTGCCCATTCGAGCCTGTTGGGTTTTATGTCCTCGGCAAGCATGCTCCTTGACACATCAAGCAGCACCATTATATCAACACCTCTTGTTTTTATTTCCTCTATCTGATACCCCCACTGGGGACCGGCCATCGACAATACAATCAACGTCATCGCAAGAGATAATATCAATATCTTGACTTTCCCAAGGAAAGGGCTTGCGCTCGAAGAAAGTTTTTTGAGCAGCTTGTCGTCTCCGAGAATTTTCACTTCGGCGCGCCTGATAACATAAGCCCTTATTAAAAAACCTATCACCAGCCCCACGGGAATTAGGAACCAAAGATATTTATATTCCGCAAATTTCATGGCAACTTCCTGAAAACGGTATTTACAAGGATTAAATATAAAAATAAAACCGCCAACCCTGCCGCAATGAAATGTGGATAAAACTCTCTATACTGCATATAAAATTTCTGTTTGACTTCCGATTTTTCCAGGTTATCTATTTTCGCAAAGATATTTTTCAGAGAATCTGCGTCAATGGCGCGGAAGTACATACCTCCGGTTTTCTCCGCGATTTTCCTGAGAAGCTCCTCGTCAAGTTCAGCGGTAATTTTCGAATAAACTATATCCCCGAACAAATCCCTGCCTATAGGAATAGCCTTGTCTCCTTTGCTGCCTACTCCTACCGCGTAAATTTTTATCCCGTATTTTTCGGCTATATTAGCCGCGTCAAGCGGGTCAATTGTAAATATATTGTTCGCGCCGTCTGTAATAAGTATTATCACTCTGCTTTTGGCTTCGGAATTTTTGAGTTTGTTTACCGCCGTGCTTATTGCGCTCCCTATCGCTGTGCCGTCTTCTATCATGCCAGGCTGCACCGTCTTGACTCTTTCGAGAAGATAAGTGTGGTCGAGAGTGGAAGGACAAACGGAAAAAGCATATCTGGAAAAAATCACAAGTCCAAGCCTGTCTGCCACTCTGTTTTCGATAAATTCGGACAAAACTTTTTTCGCGACATCCATTCTGGAAACGTAACTATTGTTCTCTTCAAGGTCGGGAAGGGTCATACTCGTCGATATATCCAGAACGATAAGCACATCTATGGTTTCAATCGGAATTTTTGTTTCTTCAATAACGGCCCTGGGCCGCGCAAGAGCAACTATAAAAATTCCGAGGGAGAGCATTCTCAACACATTAAGAACGAATTTCCCCTTTGCTTTCACGGAACCCGCGGATTTTTTTATGTTTTCAACGGATGAAAAGACAATTCCGCCGCCGGCTCTTTTTCTGCTCCAGTAAAAACCCAATAAAGGGACCAACAGCAAAAAATATAAAAATTTGGCGTTTTCAAACTCAACCATAAAAAGCAGTCTTCCTATTTTCCAGACCCGTTTTTTCCGTTTGCCTGGTATCATCGATAAACCGCACTGAATCCTCAAAAGACGCCACCATTTCTTCTCCGGAGGGGATATGATTGGCGAATTTAACTTCATCACACCGCTTCAAAAATCTTTTAAGGAAATCCTTTTTACCCTTGCTGAAAACATCGGAATCCGCCATTTCTTTCAGGAATTCTTCCGTTGTTTCCTCGGTCGCGTTCAATCCGAAACGCTCTTCGATATAGCGCCTTATGATGGATGACAGGCTGAAATAGAACATTTTCACCAGACCTCTGTTTATCAAATCGCTTTCCCTTAAATCTTTGAGAGCGTTGAATGCCCTTTCATGGGGCGGCAAATATTTTTCCCTGAACAGCGAAAATCTCTTTTTACCTGTTCTTATCAGCAAAACAAAAGCCGGGACAATCAGTATAAGAAGGGTTGAAATAATAATAGAATGCACAATGAATGAGGGTCCGGGCAGAACACCTTTTATATCCTTGATGTCTTCGGGGTTTTCGCCAAGAACGCTTCTGATTTCAATATATATTTCTTCGGTTCTGAAAACTTCCCGTCTTCCACCGGGAAATATGACCTTTATTTCCGCCGAAGGTATTATATACCCGCCAATGTTGTAACCGCTCAAAACATATACGTATTCATCCTGTATAAAATCCGCTGTCTTCATCTTTGCGGAATTGTGTTTAAAAGATACTATTTCAAGATCTCCTATTTTATTGAGGAACTCGGGAAATTCGACTACGGCTTCATAAGGATAAACCGCGCGTATCGTATAGCGCACAGGCTGCCCTATCTTGATATATGATTTGTCCACAAAAACATCCGCCGAGGGCCTGATGTTTTCGGCGTTAAGACCTCGCGCAAAAACAAAAAACGCAAAAAACAAAATATATACGGAAAAACCTGTTTTCTTCATCTTGCCATGCTTCTCTTTGCCCTGCTTCTGAAAAACTTCTCAATCGGATCGAGCACGGACTTGCCTGTTTCCACAGAAATAACATCTATGTTCATAGAATGTATCTTCCTGTAAAGGTTTCTGTCATTGGACGCCGTCAATTCTTCATACCTTTTCCTGAATGAGGGATCATTCGTGTCGACAAGAACAATTTCTCCCGTTTCTGCGTCTTCAAATTGGACAATACCCGCGGCCGGAATGGATTTTTCAAGATAATCCCTGACATGAACGGCAATGACATCATGTTTTTTGGAAGATATCATCATGGGTTTTAAATATCCTTCATCATAAAAATCAGACATGACGAAAACTACGCTCTTCTTTATTAAAACCTTATTCGCAAAATTTATCGCTGCGGAAAGATCCGTCTTTTTGCCGGAAGGTTTAAAAAAAAGAATCTCGCGGATAACCCTTAAAACGTGTTTTTTCCCTTTTTTAGGCGGAATATACTTTTCAACTCTATCGGTAAAAATCAAAAGCCCCACTTTGTCATTGTTCTTTATAGCCGAGAAAGCCAGTGCGGATGCCAGCTGGGCCGCGAGTTCATTTTTCATCTGCACGCGGGAACCGAATTTATTCGACCGGCTCATATCGACAATAAGCATAACTGTCAATTCCCTTTCTTCGACATAAAGTTTTATATAAGGAGAGTCCATGCGCGCCGTGACGTTCCAGTCTATACCTCTGACATCATCTCCCGGTACATATTCTCTTACCTCTTCGAATTCTATTCCCTTTCCCTTAAAAACACTTTTATACGCCCCCGACAATACTTCATCGACCATCTTGGTCGTATATATCTGTATTTGCCTTACCTTTTTAAAAATATCTTTCTTAAGGAGCGCTTTTCTCATCCTCTATTCCTCGCACGCGCGACAGTTCCCGCGTCCCGCGTCTTTCTTACCAGCCGTAAACACCTTCCTACGGAACCTCGATGGTATCAAAAATCTTCCGGATAATTGTTTCGGAATCAATGTCTTCGGCTTCCGCTTCATATGTGATTATAATCCTATGGCGCAGAACATCCATACCGATAGATTTTACATCCTGGGGCGTCACATAACCTCTCCCCTGCAGGAACGCGTAAGCCTTGGAAGCTACCGTCAAATAGATACTTGCTCTCGGAGATGCCCCGTATTCTATAAAATCTTTTAAATCAATTTTGAATTTATCCGGTTCCCTAGTAGCGAACACAATATCGAGTATGTAATCTTTAATCTTATCATCAATATAAATCTGGTCCACAAGAGCCCTGGCCCTTATTATGTCTTCGGGGTTAATAACGGAATTTACCTGTATAAAACTTCCCGTGAAAGCCATCCTTTCTATTATCTTCTTCTCTTCAACCCTCAAAGGATATGTTATCCTGGCTTTCAGCATAAACCTGTCAACCTGCGCTTCAGGCAAAGGATATGTCCCCTCCTGTTCAATGGGATTCTGGGTGGCAAGCACAAGGAAAGGGTCGGCAAGCTTAAAAGTCTGTTCGCCGATTGTTACCTGGCGTTCCTGCATCGCTTCAAGCAATGCGCTTTGAACTTTGGCCGGAGCTCTGTTGATCTCATCGGCCAGAATAAAATTGGCAAATATCGGGCCCTTTTTAACGCTGAAAGTTCCTTCTTTGGGATTATATATCAAAGTTCCGACTATATCAGCGGGCAAAAGGTCGGGGGTAAACTGAATGCGCTGGAATTTGGCATTTATACAGGAAGCAAGCGTCCTCACAGAAAGTGTTTTCGCAAGGCCGGGGACGCCTTCAAGGAGAACATGCCCATTGCCGAGCATGCCTATAAGCAAACGCTCTATCAGGTATTTTTGACCGACCATGACTTTAGCCATTTCATCAAGCAAATCTTTGATAAAAGAAAATTCCTGCTCAATTTTTTTAGTAAGGCCTGTGATATCCCCGCTCATGGAAAACTCCTTTCAAATCTCTGATTCCGGTAATTTCAGTTTTTGATTATATAAATTCCCTTGTCGGTTTCTATTTCATAAACATCATCCGCAACCCTATCGTAAATTATCTTTATCTCTCCTATATTATTGACTTTGGATCCCTGCAGTTTGATTATCCTGTCGCCCCGGCGCAAACCTTCAACATACGCCTGTGAAGTTTCGTCTATATCTTCCACCATCAACACTCCGGCTTCGGATCCATATCCTTCAACCTCCTGTATGCGCACACCCAAGTTGGGAAGGTTTATAAAAGCAGCGGTTTTGTCGGAACTCTTCCGCAGACCGCTTTTCCCAAGCATCGGTTTAGACTCCATATCCGCCATCATCAGTTTTGCGCTTTCCTGACGGGTGTAAACACCTGAACTTATCTGTGATTTCCCGATATCGAAAAACTTAAATCTTTCATCGGCCGTCTTTTCTTCATGCAGTATTTTCCCCGCCGTCTCCGGCTTATCCGCGGAAATCCCTCGCTCCGGCCTTCCCCCGTCATGGACAAAATAATAACCGGCGATTATAAAAACACAGGCTGCCGCGGCAAGAACAGCTATACGTTCTATTTTTAAAAGGACCGTATTCCCAGCCGCGGATTTTTCGCTGTCTTTTATCCGCCTGATAATCCGTCCCGGCAGATTCTCGAAATAGAGCCCGGGAACATCGGTTGTTTTTCGTTCGAGAAAAAATTTTTTCGCAGTCAGCATCTCTTCGTATTCCGCCTTACAGCCGGCGCAGGAATTTACATGGCTTAGAAGCTTTTCGGCTTCTTCCCCCGTTACTTCGCCCCATGCCAAATCAATAAGTTTTTCCCTGTCGCACATAAAAGTCCTATCCTTTTATTTCGGATGCCAGCGGCTTTAAATAATTATAAAGTTTCTTTCTCGCGTAATGAAGCCTTGATCTCACCGTTCCCTCGGAAATTTTTAAAATTTTGGCGATATCGGAATGCGTCATGTCTTGAAGGTCAAACATAACAATAACAGAACTGTGCTTCGCGGGAAGTCTCTTTAAAGCGGCGTCTATTATCATCCTCTTATCCTTAATATTCAATAACTCTTTGGGATCTACCGCCCCGGATGAATATGAGTTTTCATGCGGCTTTTCAGCCGGGTTATCCATTGTTTCCAAGCTCGTTTCTTTCCTTACCCTGCTCTTGCGGAGCCTGTTTATAGATTTATTAACCGCGATACGGTGGACCCATGTTCCAAGGCCGGCCTCCTTTCTGAATTTCCCGATATTTTTATAAACACTTATAAACACTTCCTGTGTTATATCATCGGAGTCTTCATGGGAACCCGTTATCCTATACGCGAGAAAATATACATTCTTCTGGTGATTGCGTATTATCTGTTCAAAAGCAGACTCGTCGCCGTTAATTACCTTATCTATAAGATCAAACTCGTTATTGCTTGTTTCCATATTTATTGACACCCCGCGGCAAAAAACCGTTCAAAACATAATTGCGATATTTTTACAGGCAACACACCTGGTTTCTGCCGGCTTTTTTTGCCGCGTAAAGAGCTTTGTCGGCCAACTCTATAAGCTGGGAAGGATTATCACAGTCTTCGGGAAAGCTGGCAATTCCTATACTTACCGTTAAATCCATCTTTTCATCCTGAACTATAAAATCATGCTTCATAACTTTTATACGCAATCTTTCCGCAACTTTGAACGCATTGTCTTTGGATGTGCTGGGAAGAGCCATGCAGAACTCTTCTCCGCCGTAACGTCCCACAAGGTCTCCCTGCCTGGCCCTGTCTTTAAGGACAAAAGCCAATTCTTTAAGAATAATGTCTCCGACTAAATGGCCGTATGTATCGTTATATTTTTTAAAATGGTCTATATCCACCATAAGAAAAGAAAACGGCATTTCCATTTTCTGCGTCCGCTCAAGCTCACTGTCAAATCTTGCCATAAAATACCGTCTGAGATATAAGCCCGTCAATTCGTCCACAATAGACAATTCCCTGATTTTTTCATAAAAAGAGGCCTTCCTGATCTCCAACGCCGCATCCGCTATAAGGATTCTGACATTTTCAAGTTCGCCGAAAGACACTCCCTCGAAAATGAGGATTCCGAGCATCTCATCTTCTATCTTCATGGGAATTGAAATTATATCGTATAATAACTCGGTCTCGCAGGATTCTCCGATCTTCAGCTTTCCGTTTTTATCCCTATATACCGCATCCTTGTGCCGGATTACCGCGTCAAAAATTTCCTTTTCCTCTTTGCCGAACTTTTTATCCGCCGCCCCGGCAAGCGTTTTGATATCCATAATCTCGGCGTTTTTTTCGTCCTGTTCTTCCGGAGACCTGAATATAATCATCTTCCCCCGCCTGAATTTCGCAAGTTCCAAAATGCAGGAGGCACATTCATACAGGGTCTGTTTCATATCCAGCGTCGAACTCATTGAAGTAAGTCCCTTGTATAATTTTTCTACTTCATTGACTTCTTTCCGTTTTTCTTCGTTTCCCGATTTGACCGAACGATACCTCTCCGAAATTTCATCATATTTATCCCTTACCTCTCTGTAATTGCGAAACACATCTTCAACCATGGCAACCTGCTTGTTCCTGTATAAAAATATGATAAAAAGATAAATAGCCATGTAGCAGATGCTCAGGCCTATAAGCCAAGGCGACTCCCACAGGAAAACCCTGTCCTTTTCCAGCATTTTAAATATGAGGAAAACCACGATATGGGTTAATCCGGCGAAAGAAATAAAACACGCGACCTTGTAATTGAAAAACAGGCCGATTACGATAATCAGCGCCGTATAAAACGGCAAAGCAAAAAATATATTCAAACTTATTATCAGTTCTTCTCCCATAATACCGCCCTGTTTTTCCCCTGCCTTTTAGCGTCGTATAACGAATTATCGGCCGCTTCGATCAAGTCTTCGGCGCTCTGAAAAACGGGAACCATAGAGGCAACCCCGGCGCTTATAGTCACTCTTATTTTATTCTCTCTTATGGTTTCTTCCGAGGAAGAAATACTTGCGCATATTTTTCCGGCAAAATCAAAAGCTGTTCTATCCGATATACCGGGCAGTATACACGCAAACTCTTCGCCTCCATACCTTGCCGCTATCCCTTTTTGCCCTATAATCGCCTGAATCTCGCCAGCTGTTTTTCTCAGTACTATGTCTCCTACTACATGCCCGTATTTGTCATTGAACTGCTTAAAATCATCGATATCCATCATTATCAATGACAACGGTTTTCCCGCATCCTGCTTAACATATTCGGCAATTTTTTGCCTGAAATAACCAGCGGTAAACAAACCCGTCAACCCGTCTTTTATGGCAAGCAATCTGGTTGTCTCATAAAGCTGAGAATTCGAAAAAGCCAACGCCGAGAGATTCGCGATAATCGAAAGTATCCTCAAGTCATCTACAGAATAAACTTCCGGAACCTCATTATTTATCTTAAGTATTCCCATAATTTTATTATCGCTTATTAAAGGCGAGGCGATTATGCTTTTCGCCAAACTGCCGTATTTCCGCCCGAACCTGAAATCCTTATTCAGGTCGGAAATATGCACGGGCTGTCTGTTCCTGAATATCCATTGGTTTAAATCGTCTTTTTCAAAATATGTGAAGTCGTCGCTTTTCACGTTATACGCATTCAGACCCATTAATTCCATGGTTCTCATATCTTCCGTCAGCAGATACAATTGATAAACTCCGGGTTTTTGGATAATCTGAATGGTATTTTTGATAACTTTCTTTATAAACTCTCCCTTTGTCAGCGAAACACCTATATCCTTGGAAACAACCCTTAATTTCGATATCCTGAGCAATTTTCTGTCAAGCGATTCTCCCCATAAATTTTCCTTCTGAAAATCTTTAGCCAGTGTATTTGCAGTTTCGGATATGTCGCCGGTTTTAATTTTTATATCCGAAATTTCATGATTCTGCCTGTTGCAGAACCCGTAGAGAGAGAGGCATACCGCTATAAACGCAAAGCAGTTTGATAAAAATTCCCATCTTTGGAACACGGCCGCCACGAATACGGCTATGGCTACGGACAAACCCGCTATCGTGCTTCCTATAATATTGCCCATCAGGAACCACGACGATATGATTATCAGCGTATAAAATGCGACGGCGTAAAAGGTATAATACTCGAATTTTTTTATTTCGTATCTGTAAGAATAGGTATAGGTCAGCGATATTATTATATATGTAAGTATAACCGCGATAACAACGGTGAGAATTTTAAGGTGCTTTTCCTTAACTTCAATCATATAACAACCCTTCAAAAAAAATGCGAGCGTATCCCTACCACTCGCAATTTATCTTCTTCAAAAATCCATGGTATGTTACACAATCGTCTTTTCGGTATCAATATCGAAGAAGTGGGCGTGATTCATATCAAATACCAGTTCAAGATCCTGATTCACCTCTGCTTTTTCATGCGAATCCACCCTGGCTATAAACGGATTTGTTCCCGTATTCATATAGAGATATATTTCCGACCCCATCGGTTCTATGACTTCCACGGTTGCTGTAATGGTGGATTCGGGGTCGGCGCTGCTCATAAACAACTTATCGAAAATATCTTCCGGCCTTATGCCGAAACATATTTTTTTCCCGACATAAGGTTCCAGCTTGGAAACCATATCATTAACGATTCTGACTTTAAAATTATCTTCATCAAAAAAGAGTCCGCCCTTTTCGCTCACAATAGAGCCGACCATAAAATTCATCGGGGGGCTTCCTATAAAACCCGCAACAAACTTATTGGAAGGATGTTCGTACAAATTCAGCGGATCCGCCACCTGTTGTATAAAACCGTCTTTCATAACAACAATCCGATCCCCCATCGTCATAGCTTCTGTCTGGTCATGGGTAACATAAATCATCGTTGATTGAAGTTTTGTGTGAAGTTTCGATATTTCGGTCCTCATCTGGACCCTGAGCTTGGCATCAAGATTTGAAAGAGGTTCGTCAAAAAGGAATGCTTTTGGCTTTCTCACTATCGCGCGGCCCACAGCCACTCTTTGCCTTTGTCCGCCAGATAAAGCTTTGGGTTTTCTGTCAAGCAGGGATGTTATACCCAGTATTTCCGCGGCTTCTTTAACCCTCTTATCTATTTCTTCTTTCGAATACTTCCTGAGTTTCAGGCCGAAAGCCATGTTCTTGTAAACGGTCATATGGGGATAAAGGGCGTAATTCTGAAATACCATAGCGATATCCCTGTCTTTCGGCGGAATGTCATTTATCACCTTACCGTCAATTGTAATATTCCCGGATGATATTTCCTCGAGTCCGGCTATCATCCTCAGGGTTGTGGATTTGCCGCAGCCCGAAGGACCAACCAAAACAAGAAATTCTTTATCCTCTATATCCAGATTTGCGCTTTGCACGGCGACTACCCCGCCGGGATACACCTTTTTAATATCCTTAAGGACAACCCTTGCCATATAAAGACTCCTTAATAAAAATCACGCATTGATTATACACCCGTAAAGACTCAAATAATAACACTTTTTTTCACTTCCTGTCAAAAAAAACAAACAGTGACGGTTCGGCGCAGAAACATCTATTTTGAAGAAGGTCCTATATAATCAACAACTCCGTTTACGGTATTGGATATTTTATCTTTTATTTTTTTTACGCCGTTTGAGATGTTCTCTCCGGCAATGCCGATACCTTCCTTTATATTGCCCGCGGCTTTAACGGGGATATCAAGCGCGTTCAAAATAGAATTTATTATAACATTTTCAGTCCCCGGAGCAAGTCTGAACTGCGGATCAGATATACATCCCGTCAAAGTATAGCGGAATTTCATATCTTTATGCTCCGCGACATAGGTTATAACTTTTTCCACTGCTACCCCATAGAGCTGCGGCGAAATGGGGCCTTCCTTGGCTCTCACGACAACCTCTTCCAGTTCAATGACACCCCCCCCGACCAGCTCGCCGTCCCGGCATGAGCCCCTGTAGAAGACAGATGCCTTCCCGCCATCTATGATTATCGGCGAAGCCGGATTATAATAGGAACTGAACCTGTTTAGCACAACATTGTCAATGTGGACGTCAATTTCAAAATCCTTCGCAAACTCAGCCGGATTGAATTTGCTTTTTATTCTTATTATCGACTCCGGCGCGTCTCCGACATCGGCTTCAATCATCAATTCGGCGCATTTATCTTCGCCGGGCGGCGGCAGATAAAACTTTTTTAAAATGATATTGATATTATCCGCTTCCAGGGTAAACTGTTTTTCGCCGAAGTCGTCTTTATAGCGGATAGATCCTCCGCTGACACTCAGTGTTCCTATCTGGAGACTCAGAAAATTGTGTCTGACGGGTCCTTCTCCGGATTTAAAATCCAACCTGTCCCTAATCTCAAAAATATTGACCGCCTTTTCTTTGTTTCTTTCTATCCTAAGCACGGGGTTTTCCAGAGCCATATAATTAATCCATAAGTGCCCTGACAGTAAAGCCCTTATGTTTATTCCGGCTTTAACGCTTTCGGCGGTAAAAAACGGTTCTTTGCTTAAAGAGGCATCCCTGAAGCTGAGTTCTCCGATTTCTATCTCTCCTGTGATAATTTTCAATTTAAAATCGCCAAACCCTATGTCGAGGTTTGTCTTTTCATATATCAGGGAAATAGCCAAATTCTTAACTATCTCGGTAAGATATACATACAATACACCCGACGTCAGGCAGAAAATAAAAAGAAAATATATTATCAGCCGCAAAAATATGCGTTTTTTCGAATATTTGTCTTTTTTTTGCATAACGGATATGAAAATATCTCAAGTTAGACCCGCCGAAGAAAACAACCGCTCAAATATTTTCAGAGAAAAATCAATTTTCCGGCGCGCTGATTGTTTCATCAACGTTTCTTCTGTCGGTCTCAGCCAATTGCCAAACTTTATTCGCTTCTTTGAGATATCTTTTCTGTGTGGTGACCGTGGGTGAGTTTTTCGCTTTTATATAAAGGTCTATCGCTTTGAAATACGACTTCAGACAGGAATAATATCCCCTGCTTATCCTCTGGCTGATTTCAAGCAGTTTATTACCCAGTATTTCGGCGTCTTTTGCGTTTCTGAACGGCGGATTTTCCGGATCATCCCATATCAACTCATCCAGCATATCCGACAAATAATCCCTACTTTCATCCGCCATTAATCGCCTGTTCGAATCTTTCAGTTTTTTAGCCCTTTCCGCTTTAAGTTCCTTTTTCCTCTTTATCTCTTCTATTTCTTTCTCCTTTTTTACTTCCCTGGTCACCCATTTCCCTTTGAATTTTACCAGGCCTTTCGCTTTCTGCTGGTTCTCAAACCTATTTATCAATTCCGCCTTTTTATTATACAGAGTAACAAGTTTTTCTTTATCCTGTTCGGACATCGGCTCTATCTCTTTTATCCTGTCTTTAAAAATCCTCATAAGGTTCGAGTTGACGGATATCTTAATGTACTCTCTGTTTTCCTCAAGTATCCTGCCTTCCATAGTTATCCCGTTCTGCATAATAATCCTGTCGCGCGGAATATTATCGGAAATCTCTTTTATTTTGGTCAGAATCAGGATATATTCCATTTCGGTTATTTCGCCCTGGGGAATAGAAACGGGACCGGTGCCCGACGGGACATCCGACATCAGAGGCTCGGCGGCCCCGATATCAATCTCATCAAAAAGTTCGTCCTCCGCGCAAACCGCGGGGAAAACAAAAAAAACAATCAGTCCGGCCAAACAATACGCGTAATTTTTTAAAAAAATCATACTCTCATTTATCTTTCAGGCTTAATTCAACCGTTTTAGCCTGCACTCCTTCCAAAAGGTTCAGTTTTCTGGCAAGTTCATCTCTTTTCTGCTTTTGCCCGACAAGTTCCAGGATAATCAACCCGCTGTTTGAGCAATCATCAAGCAGCCCGTCGTGTATGCCAAGCCTTGTTTTTATCATACAACCCCATTCGGTAAGTATTTTCTGTACAGTGACCGCAGACTCTTTTCTCTTATCGACAAGAACTATCAGCAAAGTCTTTTCCATAAGATACCCCCTTTTTCGGAACATAGTATATCAATACCATAAATCGTAAAATTTTCCTACTAAGTTTTCGGAAGGAATGCGGTTTTCGAAAGGAAGACCGCGATTTTGACCATAGCGGCCGCGTATAACCGGACCGCCACAGATTATTTTACCTTGTCGAATCTTTTCCTTTTAAGATAATGCGTATGCAGAAGTTCATGGGCTTTATGGCTGTTGGGCTTTTCAAGAAAATCTTCGTAAAGTTTTTTTATAGCGGGATTATCATGGGATTTTCTTATGGCCATTGATTCGTCTTCCTCATAAATTGCCCTGGCCCGCGCTTTTCTGATTTCGGGGCTTGTGGGAATAGGTTGCCCGCCGCCGCCTAAACATCCGCCAGGACACGCCATAATTTCAATAAAGTGATAATCAGCTTCCCCGCTTTTTACTTTATCCATCACTTTTTTCGCCGCGCCCAATGAATGAGCAACGGCAACTCTAACTTTCGCCCCCTCGAGAAACTTATATTCCGCGGTTACCCCTTCAATGGTTATTTCGGCTTCTTTTACATCTTCCATCCCGCGTACGGGGGTAATATCCAGGTTCTTAAACGGGACTTCCCGTCCGGTGACTATTTCATATACGGTTCTTAACGCCGCTTCCATAACACCGCCCGTCGCACCGAAAATCACGGCGGCTCCCGTAGATATACCAAAAGGATTATCATACTCTTCCACGGGCATATCTTTCAGGTCAAGGCCGGCCGTTTTCATCATCTTCGCGAGTTCACGCGTCGTAAGGACATAATCAACATCTTTGTAACCGCTCGCGTTCATCTCGGGCCTGTCAGCTTCATATTTTTTGGCAACGCAGGGCATTATGGAAACCGTCAGCATTTTAGAAGGATTTATTCCTTCTTTTTCCGCAAAGTATGTTTTGGCAAGCGGACCGAACATCTGCTGGGGACTTTTGCAGGTAGAAACATGGGTCAATAAATCGGGATAAAAATGTTCGATATACTTTACCCACCCCGGCGAACAGCTTGTGGTCATGGGAAGAAGCCCTTTTTCTTTGCCGACGAGAGTCCTTTTAAGCCTTGTAAGAAACTCAGTGCCTTCTTCAATAATGGTAAGGTCGGCCGTAAACTGGGTATCGAAAATTTTGTTGAAACCTAATTTCCTCAGAGCGGCAACCATCTTTCCCGTTACCCTTGTGCCGGGTTCCATGCCGAATTCTTCTCCCAACGCGGCTCTCACCGCCGGAGCTGTCTGAACAACGACATATTTATCCGGATCCGCCAGCGCGTCCCATACGGGCTGAATACAGGATGTCTCATAAAGAGCTCCTGTGGGACAACGGTTAATGCATTGTCCGCACATCGTGCAGGAAGTATGCATAAGACCCTGCCCGAAAAAAGTTTCTATGCGGACATCATTACTCCTGCCGATAGGTTTTACGGCATGGACACCCTGCAGTTCCTCGCATGTCCGAACACATCTTCCGCACATAATGCATTTGTCCGGGTCCCTTGTAAGAGAAGGTGTTATTTCAAGTTCCCTGGTTCTTTTGCTTTTTTTAGGGAAAGGCAGTTCTTCTATCCCATGCTCCTCGGCTAATTTTAAAAGCTCGCAATTACTGTTTCTCGGACAGGTATAACACTCCCCGAAGTGGCTTCCCAAAAGAAGCTGTATGTTCATTTTTCTGGCTTTTATCACTTTAGGAGTGTTTGTCCAGATTTTCATTCCGTTTGAGGCCATGGCGGTGCAGGATGCCTGCAATGTCTTTGCTCCGTCCACATCCACGACACAAATCCTGCAATTGCCGGCAAGACATAAGTCGCTGTGATAACAAAGAGTCGGAATTTTTATGCCGTTCTTGACCGCAACTTCAAGAATGGTCTCACCCTGAACCGCTTTGTATTTTTTCCCGTTTATGTGAATATCCATTAAAACCTTCTCCTTTCAAACCTTAATTTAAGAAAGTAGTTCGTCTTTAAAATTGTCAAGGATGCTGATAAACGCGTTTGTGGATGCCTGTCCGAGTCCGCATTTGCTCGTAATTTTCATGCAGTCTGAAATATCCCGGAGATTTTTCAAATCCTGTTCCGTGATTTTCCTGTTCTTTATTTTTTCCACGGCATCCACGAAATATTTCGTTCCTTCCCTGCAGGGCGTGCACTGGCCGCAGGATTCGTCAAGGAAAAATTCCATGAAATTTTCCATTATATCTGCCATTTTTCTTGTTTTATCAAATACTATAATCGAACCGCCCGTCGGGATATCTTCAAACGATATTTCCCTTTCAAATTGCAATTCGGGAATTATTATACCGGAAGCCCCTCCGATATCCACGGCCTTGGTTTCTTCCGCTCCCGCAAGTTTCAACAAATCTTTCACCTTCATACCGAACGTAATTTCATAAACACCGGGTTTTTTGACATCTCCCGAAACACTTATTAATTTCGTGCCGGTTGATTTTCCCGACCCCATATTTTTAAACCACAGGGACCCTTTGTCGACTATATGCGGTATATTACAAAATGTTTCGACATTGCTGACCAAAGTCGGGTGGCCGAACAAACCGCTGCTTACCGGGAACGGCGGCTTATTTTTAGCCTCGCCCCTTTTGCCTTCCAAAGACTCTATAAGAGCCGTTTCTTCCCCGCATACATAAGCTCCCGCCCCCAGCGCTATTCTTATATCAAAACTGAACCCTTTCCCGAGTATATTTTCCCCGAGCATATTGTTTTTTCTCATCTCTTTAAGCACGTTTTCAAGCTCGGATTTCAGATAGGCATACTCGCCCCGAAGATACACTATGCCCTCCCGGGAACCGATAACATAAGCGGTTATAGTCATTCCTTCAAAAACTTTTTCCGGTATGGTTTCCAGTATCACCCTGTCCTTAAAAGTGCCGGGCTCCCCCTCGTCGGCGTTGCATACAACATACTTTACCGTGTCTGCGGCCGCTCCGCATAAATACATTTTTAAACCCGTGGGGAAACCGGCTCCTCCTCTTCCCTTGAGTCCTGAATCTTTAATTATGTCGGTGATTTCGGCTCTGTTTATCTCAAAAGCTTTTTTCAAAGCTTCTCCCTGCTTTATCTTTTCAAGTATGAATCCCGCCGCCGGCATAAATATCCTCCTATTTATTTTTATATGACTTGATAATTTCTTTCGCCTTCTCGGGCGTAAGCTCGGTATACACCTTGTCGTTTATAAGCATCGCGGGGGCTTTATCGCACATACCGAGGCAGTTGGCTCTTTCAAGCGTAAACCTCATATCTTTTGTGGTATTACCGAATTTTACCCCGATTTCCTCTTCTATCGCCTTTACTATCCCGTCGGCGTTTTTTAATTTACAGGATATTGTTCGGCATACCCTGATTTTATATTTACCGCTTTTCTTTACCGGCAGGAAAGCGTAAAACGACGCGACACTGTAAACCTCATTGGGATCCATACTGAACCGCCTGCCTACTTCCACCGCCATAGTATCGTTTAAATAACCGAATTTACCGACGAGAGATTCGAGCACGCAAAGCAGATTGCCTCTGTCCAGACTTACTCCCGAAAGAATGTTATCCAGTTCATTTATTATCTCTTTTTTCGATATTTTTGATAAAACCGTCATCAATTCCTTCCTTTCTTATTGTGAATATTTTCACAATATACACTAAAAAAATTATTGGCAAAAAACTTAAAATACAAAGAATCGAATAGAGCATCAAAATAAGAAAGCGAAAACAGGAGTATACATCAAAAGGAAATTCATTTCAAGTAAGTTATTCGCAAAAAAATTTCCCCGTTCAGCTCAGGAGGCGGGCGGTTCTGTCAGAATCTTTCCGAAGGGCAGCAATCCGGAATTTTCAAAAGTAAAGATCCCTTTCTCCTTTTTTAATTCTTCCGTAATATTCAACCAATTTCGGGTAAAAAGCAGGGTTCTGTTCCTTTACTTCTCTGATTTCTTTTTCGATAACCTTTTCCCCGGCAAGCAATGTATCTATTCCGGCAAAATCATCCAGCCATTCCCTGAAAGTCAGGATAGCGTTAAGCTTGCAAAACCTGCCTTCCTGTCCGCTTCTTAAAAGTTCCATAATGCATTCACCGGTTCTTCCGCACCTGTACCCCGCGGTGCAGAAAGAAGTTATATATCCCATATCCGAAAACTCTTTTATGACTTCTTCCAGGCTTCTTGTATCCCCGAGAATAAACTGCTGGCGCTCTTCCTGCTGTTTGTCATATGTTTCACTGTAAGCCCCTATCCCGATCCTTGTAGAAGCATCCGTCTGAGTCACTCCCAGCCTCAGAGCATCTCTTCTCATATCAGCTTTTTCTCTTGCGGTTATTATCATACCCGTGTATGGGACAGCCAGGCGGATAATGGTGATGATTTTCTTGAAGTCGTCATCGCTCACTTCAAATTCGGGATTATTCGAAACATCTGAATTTAGCGCGGGTTCGATTCTCGGAAAAGATATCGTATGCGGACCGACACCGAATTTCTTTTCCAGTTCGGCGGCATGGCAAACAAGCCCTATCACCTCGAATTTCCAGTCAAACAGTCCAAACAGGACTCCAAGCCCGACATCATCGACACCCGCTTCCAGAGCCCTGTGCATCGAATAAAGGCGCCATTTATAATTTCCCTTCAGGGTATCGGAAGGATGCATCCGGGCATATGTGCTGTGGTGATATGTTTCCTGAAAAACCTGATATGTCCCTATACCGACCTCATGCAATACCCTTAAATCCTCTATGCTCATCGGAGCGGCATTTACGTTAACCCGTCTTATCTGTCCGAAACCGTTCCTTGTCTTTACTTTCACATCATATATGTTCCTGATTGACCGGGCGATATATTCCGTATCGGTCAACGGATGTTCCCCGTAAACCGCAATAAGGCGTTTATGCCCGATTTTTCCGGCAAGAATTTCCGCTTCACTCCTGATTTCATCCATGGACAAGGCCTTTCTTCCGATAAGGCCTTTGTTATCCGATTTAAAACCGCAGTAAAGACAGTTGTTGACACAGTAATTACCCGTATATAAAGGCGCAAAAGTAACAATCCTGTTGTCGTAAACTTTCTTTTTTACTTCGGCGGCGGCCTCCGCCATTTCTTCCAGCAGTTTCCTGTCGCCGACATTTATCAGAACCGCCGTTTCTTCAGCGGAAAGGGTCTTTATTTCAAGTGATTTCTTTATAATGTCTCTGACCCTCACGGGATCGGGATTGAAATTTTCCTCTAAAATGCCGAAAATTTTATTATCATCTATAAAATCTTTGCCGCCCTCCGTATATTTGTTTATCTGTTCATGTTTTATCCTGTCCCCGATCCATCTCTTTGTGTCGATATCCGCTGATTTCATTTATATCTCCTTTGCCAAAATTATAATCAGTCGTTACAATTTTTTGCCCAGGGCCGATTTTACCGTCACCCCTTCAACGGAACCGAGCCTGCCCGTCAACGCGCCCAGTTCATCGGTCGTGGCGTCCAGTATCAACGTAATGACACAGCACTGTTTTTTTTCATACGGCATCCCCGTCCTTGAAATTATAATATCGCCGCACTGAGAAAGTATTTCATTGACCGCCGCGGATGATTTTTTTCTGTTTTCGATAATAATACCCGCAAAACCCAATCTTTTTTCCATAAAGATTTCCTCCTATAAAAAACCCGGTTTAACCCCGCGGGGTTAAACCGGAATAATAATCTTTACGGCGGATCCGGCATTACCCCTCGGTATCAGGCTGGGATACCCTTTCCTCAGGAAAACAAAATCGTCCGTCTATATGCTTTCTTCGACTTTTTTCAAAAGGATTTCCGGCTTTATGGGTTTTTCCAAAACCGCTTTTACCGGCAGAAAATCCTCATTCGGCTCAAAGCCGAAAGGCAGGCTCATTTCTTTTCTTATTCCAGTTATCATTATCACGGGCGTGCCTTTTGTCGAATCTTCCTTCTGAATTTTTCTGGCAACGTCAAATCCTTCCGTTTTAGTGGCCATCATCACATCGAGTATTATCAAATCGGGTTTATTTTTTTTTGCCTGGTTAAACCCATCCATCCCGTTTTCAGCCGAAAACACTTCGTAGCCTTTTGCTTCCAAAAGCGTTTTTATAGCTTCGACAAAATCAACATCGTCGTCAACTATCAATATTTTCCCGGACATTTAACCCTCCTTGCTCTTTCTGTTGCTTTTTCTGTAACCGCTTATTATCTCAGTTATTTTCTGGGTGGTCAATTCCCCGTATATTTTATCATCTATCATGACAACCGGCGCAAGCCCGCATGCGCCGAGACACCTCGCCTCGTGCAGGCTGAAAAGCCCGTCTTCCGTCGTTTCTCCGAGACCAATCCCCAGTTCTTTTTTGACGGCCTCAAGAATATTCCCGGCTCCTTTCACATAGCAGGCGGTTCCGAGGCATATGGAAATACTGTGCCGTCCCTGGGGTTTAAGTTTAAAATAATGGTAAAAAGTGGCCACACCCCATATATGGGAAGCCGGAATATTCATAATAACCGCGATTTCGTCCATAACTTCGCGGTTTAAATACCCGAACAGATTCTGGGCCCGGTGAAGAACAGCGATAAGATATGATTCCGGCTTATCGGTCTTTCCGGAGATATCCGAAATATATTTTTTGAGTTCTGCTATTTTATCATTTTCCAAAGATGTTTGCATGATTTTATATCCCCTATCTTGCACGCACAAGCCCGCGCGGTATTATTCCTTTCGGTTCCTTCTTGCTATAATGAGTATGTAATATCTTGTGGGAAATCTCGCTGAGCGGCCTGCCCAAAAACTCCTTGTATACTCTTTGTATATCAGGGTTCTCGTGGCTTCTTCTAATTGTCCGGCTTCTGTCCAGATCATACAGCGCTTTTGCCCTCAGTCTCAAACAGTCCTCATCCAGAGGAATCGAATTCGCGTCGGCATAAGGCTGCCCGCCGCCTCCGACACAACCTCCGGGACATCCCATAATCTCTATAAAATGATATTTGTCGGGTTCTTTTCTCACTATATCGAGAAGGTCGCAGGCATTTCCCAGTCCGTGGGCTACCGCGACTCTGACCTCTTTCCCGTCCATTACGAGTTTGCCCTCTTTAATACCCTTAAGTCCCCTCAAATCGTTGACCTCAATATCAAGCAGGGTTTCTCCGGTATATAATTCGTAAGCCGTTCTTATAGCCGCCTCCATCACTCCTCCCGTGGTCCCGAATATAGCGCCAGCTCCCGATGAAAGACCCAGAGGATGGTCAAATTCCTCCCCTTTGATGTTCAGGAAATCGATTCCGGCGGATTTAATCATCCATGCCGCTTCTCTCGTCGTGACGACGATATCAACTCCGTTCAGCCCGTTTATTTTCAATTCCGGCCTTTGGGCTTCGTATTTTTTCGCCGTACAGCACATAACGGCCACGCTGAAAATTTTCCCGGGCGCCGTCTTGATTTTCTCCGGGAAATATGTTTTAAGCAAAGACCCCATCATCGACATAGGAGACTTACACGTGGATATATTATCGATAAGATCCGGATAAAACTGTTCCATGCATTTCATCCATGCGCTTGAACAGGATGTTATCATGGGAAGCTTACCTTTACCCTGCAGTCTCTCCAAAAATTCGCTGGCTTCTTCCATTATCGTCAGGTCGGCGGAAAATTGCGTGTCAAAAACATAATCGAAACCCATACGTTTTAGAGCCGCCGCCGTTTCTTTCTCTTTCGCCGTTCCCGGAGGGATACCGAACGCTTCACCTATAGCGGCCCTGACCGAAGGCGCGACCTGCGCCACCTTTATCAGGGATTTATCGCTTAATTTTTCAAAAAGTTCCTGGGTATAATTTTTTTCCACAAAGGAAGCCGTCGGGCACACATTGATACATTGCCCGCATGTCGTGCACACACTTTCCGTGAAAGGCATATTATAAGCCGGCATTACCACCGTTTTAAACCCCCTGTAAGCCTGCCTTAAAGCATTGACTTTCTGTATTTCCGAACATATCCTAACGCATCTTCCGCATAAAATACATTTATCCGGATCTCTCACGACTGCGGGAGACGAAAGGTCTTTATCATAATTCTTTTTCTCGCCTTCAAAATGCCTCTTGCGTATACCCATCGAGTAAGCCAACCTCTGAAGCTCGCAATTCCCGTCTCTTTCGCATGTATGGCAATCCTCGGGATGATTATCGAGTATCAACTCGACTATATCGCGGCGCGCCCTTCTTATCTCCTGTGTATTGGTATGGATTTTCATACCGTCGCTGACGGGATAAGCGCAGGATGCGACATAATTTTTCACACCTTCAACCTGGACTATGCAAACCCTGCATGCCCCTTCTATGGAAAGTTTCGGATGGTAACATAAGCGGGGAATGTGGAAACCCAGTTTGTCGGCCGCCTGCATTATCGTCTGCTCCGGTTCTACACGGTAAGGTTTATCATTTATGTATATCGCTATCGTTTTCTTTTCCATCTTGACTCCTGTTTTTCGAATAGTTCTTATTTCTTGTCGATCGCGCCGAATTTACATACCTCGTAACACTGTCCGCATTTAACGCATTTTGCCTTATCTATGAAATGCGGATTTTTCGGAGTTCCGCTTATTGCCCCGACCGGGCAGACTCTCTTGCACGCGCCGCATCCCACACATTTACTGTTTATCTCATAACCGATAAGCGAACGGCACTCGCCGGCTCTGCATTTTTTATCCTTAATGTGTTCCTCATACTCTTCCCTGAAATTAAGTATGGTGCTTAAAACGGGATTGGGCGCGGATTGCCCCAGTCCGCACAGAGAAGCTTTTTTTATGAGATTGCCGAGTCTTTCAAGTTTTTCCACATCGCCTTCTTCTCCTTTTCCCTCCGTTATGCGGGTCAGGATTTCCAGCATCCTTTTTGTGCCTTCCCTGCACGGCGTGCATTTCCCGCACGATTCATTCTGCGTAAATTCAAGGAAAAATTTGGCGATACCCACCATACATGAATCCTCATCTATAACTATCATGCCTCCCGAACCCATTATAGAACCGGCCTTCGCCAGCGACTCATAATCTATGGGCGTATCCAGATACTTCTCGGGCAGACATCCTCCCGAAGGGCCTCCTGTCTGGACAGCCTTGAACTTTTTGCCGTTTTCAATTCCGCCGCCGATATCAAAAATTATTTCCCGCAGTGTCGTCCCCATCGGAACTTCCACAAGTCCGGTGTTCTTTACTTTTCCCGCGAGCGCGAACACTTTCGTTCCCTTGCTTTTTTCCGTGCCGACTTTCCTGAACCAATCAGCGCCGTCGAGAATAATCACGGGAATATTAGCCCATGTTTCTACATTATTTATCAGCGTTGGTTTCCCGAACAGCCCGTTCACTGACGGATAAGGCGGCCTCGGCCTCGGCATTCCCCTGGAGCCTTCGATGGAATGTATCAGGGCTGTTTCTTCTCCGCATACGAACGCGCCCGCCCCGAGTCTTATCTCGATGTCAAAAGAAAAATCCGAACCGAATATATTTTCGCCGAGAAAACCGTTTCTTCTCGAGTCTTTTATCGCTTTCTCAAGTCTCTTTATCGCAAGAGGATATTCTGCCCTTATATAAATAATACCCTTTGACGAACCGACGGCATATCCCCCTATAATCATACCTTCGATTACCGTATGGGGGTCTCCCTCAATGGCGCTCCTGTCCATAAAAGCGCCGGGATCTCCTTCATCCGCATTGCAGATAACATATTTTTCATCGGATTTCTGTCCGGCGGTAAATTCCCACTTCAAACCCGTGGGGAAACCCGCCCCTCCTCTTCCTCTTAAACCCGAATGTTTTACCTCTTCTATAACTTCCCCGGGTTTCATATCCGATAAAACTTTGGCAATAGCCTCATATCCCCTGAGTGAAATATAATCATCGATATTTTCAGGATCTATTATTCCGCAGTTTCTCAAGGTTATTCTCATCTGCCTGCCGAAAAATCCCACATCCCCGAATACCCTGAAAAACCTGTTATACAGGTGGTCTTCATCAATAACAAGGCGCGAAACCGCTTTACCGCCGATAATATGGCTCTCTATGATCTCGGGAATATCTTTTTCCGTAACACGCCCGTATATAGTGTAGCCGGGATTCACGATCAGCACAGGTCCCTTGTCGCACATCCCGAGGCACCCCGACAGGATTATCCGCACACTTTCGGAAATCCCATGTTTTTCAAGCTGTTTTTCGATCCCGCTTTTAATCTCTTTGGAACCGTTATGGATACAGGCAGTACCATCGCATAACGTTATAACAAACTCTTTCTTTTTCTTATTTTTTCCCATAGCAAATAAAACTCCGAATTATTTTATGATCCATTCCTCTATTGTTTTTCCTCCCTTGAGATGTTTCTCTATTATCTCCCGGGCCCGTTCCTCGTTAATTTTGCCGTATTTAACAGGTATTTTGCCTTCCTCAATCACCTCAACCGTAGGCTCGAGGTTGCAGCGCCCCGCGCATCCTTTCTGGCTAAGGTATACATCCGTTAACCCCTTATTTACCGCTTCCTTAAAAACTTCCATAACTTTTTTCGAGCCGGCCGCGATTTCACAAGTGGCCATTCCGACATACACTCTTTTGGTAGACAAATATCCCTTGCCCACGATTCTGTTGATAGCTTCCGCCCTCTTTTTTCTTATGATATCCAAGGGTTTCACCATTTAAATCCCCCTCTCCATCCTGAATATTATCGAGTTTCCCTTTTCCTTCGGCTCTATAGAAACGCTGCCGCCGTGCGTTTCGGCTATCTGCATAGTTATAAAAAGCCCCAAACCGGTACCCTGGACGCGTTTGACTTCCGGCGCGTCAAGCCTTGAAAACTTTTTGAACAGTTTGTTTTTTTCCTCCTCCGTCACCGGTCTCCCGTCGTTATAAACATCAATCTCGATCATACCGCCAATAACGCCCGTCCCAATAATTATTTTACCGCCTTTGGTCCCGTATTTCACGGCATTGCCTATTATGTTATTCGCGGCCATCCTCAGCAAGTCCGCATCAGCCCTGACCGCAAACCCTTTTTCAATATTGTTTACAATCTCTATATTCTTGTCCGCCGCCTGCTTCATAAAAGATTCAACCGCCTCTTCAAATACATCTTCCCTGAGCAGAACATCCGACTTGGAAACTTTCAATTCCCCTTTTTCAAGCCTGCTTAAACTCAGATAATTCTTCACCGTTACGGCAAAATAATCAAGATTTTTGCAAACCGAGTCGAGAGCTTTCCTCTGCTTAAAATTAATCAACCCCAGAAACCCGTCCCTGACCGAATAGGCGTTAAGCATCGTGGAAGACAGAATTCCTTTCAGTTCGTGGGCTACAAAACCGATAAGGTCTATATAACTTTTGTTAAGTGTCTCCAGCTTATCGTTCGATATCCGGAGGCTTTC
>JAQUNG010000013.1 GCA_028717725.1 bacterium
GAGAGCGCGACTGTTCAATACAAAGGCGCCATCAGAAACTTCTTGAAGAGGCTCCTTCCCCGTTCGTTGAGAATGACCTCCGCAAAAAGCTGGGGCAGGCGGCGGTGAAAATCTGCAAGGCGGTCAAATACGAAAGCGCGGGCACGATAGAATTTCTGGTCGACAAAAACAAAAAATTCTATTTTATGGAAATGAACACCCGGATACAGGTGGAACATCCCGTTACGGAACTTGTCACGGGAATCGACCTCGTTAAAGAACAGATAAAAATAGCAGGCGGCAAAAAATTATTTATTTCCCAGAAAGACATTAAGATAAGGGGCTGCGCAATCGAATGCAGGATAAACGCGGAGGATCCCGATAAGAATTTTATACCCACACCGGGCATAATCAATTACCTGTTTCTTCCGGGAGGCCCCGGCGTCAGGGTCGATACATGCGTTTATCCGGGCTATGCTATTCCCCCTAACTATGATTCTATGGTCGCGAAACTCATCGCGTACGCGCCCAGGAGGATGGATGCCATCAGAATACTGTACCGCGCCCTGGACGAATTTAGCGTATCGGGCATAAAGACAACGATACCCTTCCATAAAAAAATACTCGATTCGATAAAATTCAGGAGAGGTAACTGCACGACCCATTTTGTGGACCAGATAATCAGCGAAAACAGGCCGGAATAAAATGAGGAAGGAAAGTCGGGAAAATACAGGCGCGAATAACGAAAAAGAACTAGGTGAAACAAAGATACATAACGACGTAATTGCGACAATCGCCGGTATAGCGCTGGCCGAAGTAAAAGGCATATCAAGCCCTTCAGGCGGCTTTGTCGAAGGGATAACAGGTATCATAGGCAGGAAATATTGCGAAAAGGGAATAAAAGTTGAATTTGCCGAAGATTCCATTATACTTGAAATTCCGGTAATAGTCGAATACGGCGTCAGGATTCCGGAGACCGCACTGGAAATCCAGAAGAAAATAAAAGAGCGCGTCGAAAGGCTAACGGGTAATAACGTCAAATCGGTGAATATCTGCGTCCAGGGAATAAAATTACCCGGGGATTCAAAAAAAGAGGGGTAAAAATGAAGTTTTTAACGGCTTTATTTAAACTGATATACACTTTTGCCGCCCTGATAATAGGACTAGTCCTGGCGTCATTGTTAATCGCCAGCCTGACTGAGAAAAAATACATATATGATCTGGTCGATTTTGTGTTCGCCAACCGGGTTGTCCGTTTATATTCGGGGTTCAGCGGGCTTTTTCTCGCTTCATCGGCTGTCTTCGTGTTGCTGGGCGGTTTTTTCGCCAAAAAACCGGTCAGGTCCATAGCATATAACAACCCTGAAGGGGAAGTTACTGTTTCCATAAAAACAATACAGGATCTGATAGAAAAGACCGCTATGGAATTCAGGGAGATAAAAAATATAAGCCCGGCGGTTAAAAAAGACAAAAAAGGGATTATCATCTCTTTGAAGACCCATGTATGGGAGGGAGCAAACATCCCCATTACCGCCCAGCAGCTGCAGAAAGTCGTCAAGGAAAGAGCTTTCGCGATTCTCGGGCTGGATAATATTTCATCGGTGGAAGTCAATATATCTAAAATAATACCCAGAAAAAACACAAAGGAAAATCCGGAAATATTCGATAACAACGGGGAATCCAACGATGAATTATAACGATATCATCCAGAACATATTCGAAGAAAATATATTAACAGCCAAACATTGCCGGACAAAACTGGTTGACGATATCGGGAAAGCGGCCGATTCCATCGTCGGAGCGCTTAAAAAAGGCGGTAAACTCCTTATTGCCGGATGCGGCGGCAGCGCCGCGGACGCCCAGCATATGGCGGCGGAACTCGTCGTGAGGTTCGAAAAAGAAAGAAACCCCCTTCCCGCAATCGCCCTTACTACAGATTCCTCCGTGATTACGGCGGCCTCAAACGATTATTCATTCGACAAAGTCTTTTCGAAACAAATCGAGGCGCTGGGAAAAACCGGGGATATACTCCTTCTTGTCAGCACAAGCGGGACTTCAGGCTCGATCATAGACGCCGCGCTTACCGCTTTGAAAAAGGGGATTAAAGTCGCGGCTCTGACGGGCAAAGGCGGGGGAAAGATAAAAGACATATCCGATGTTTCGGTCATTGTCCCGTCCGATTCGACGGCAAGGATACAGGAGGCCCACTCGGTCATCATCCATATAATGTGCAAAATAATAGAGGAAGAGTTGACATAGATAGTTAAGCAGCGTGCCGCGGACACGCTCGCTGCGCGAGAGAGGAAAGCATGACAGATTTTAAACTTGCGGAAAAGATAGCGGAAAAATACCGGTCTAAAGGCAAAAAAATTGTCTTTACGAACGGCTGTTTTGATTTACTCCATATCGGACACATAAGATACCTGAAGTCGGCAAAAGAGCTGGGCGATTGCCTTATAGTTGGGCTGAACAGCGATTCTTCCGTAAAAAGCATCAAAGGCAGAGACAGGCCGTATATCTGCGAAGACGAAAGGAAAGAAATTCTGGAATCGCTGGAATTCGTGGATGAAGCGGTTTTATTTGACGAACCAACGCCTATGGAACTGATAAAATCGATAAAACCGGACATGCTGGTAAAAGGCGCGGATTGGCATAAAGAGAACATAGTGGGCAAAGAATTCGTGGAGAGTTACGGCGGCAAAGTGAAAACAGTGGATTATATTTTAGGAAAATCCACCACTGAACTGGCGAAAAAAATAAAGACTTCTTGATAACCGCGGATATTTTCGATGAAAAAGATACCTAATCTAAGAGATGCCACATATTGGACAAAGCCGAAACTTTACGTGATTGTGGATAACAGCCTTCTCGGCAACAGTCTCCTGGAGGATATTGTGTTTATGATTATCAACGGCGGGGCGGATATCATACAGTACAGAGACAAGGCCAGTCCCGACGATATCTTTTCGGAAAACGCGGAAAGGATAAAAAGGCTTGCCGATAAATTCTTTATACCTTTTATAATCAACGACAGGATACACATCGCAAAGGAAATCAGCGCGTCGGGCGTCCATCTCGGCAAAGATGATATGGACTTGCGGGACGCAAGGAAAAAATACGGCAAAAAAATAATAATCGGAAGCACGGCCCGGAACATAGCCGATATCAGGAACGCGGAAAATACGGGCGCGGATTACTGCGGGGTGGGTTCTATATTCCCGCCATCCACAAAACAGGCTCCGGTTATCGGCGCCGGTTTCTTAAAAGAGGCCGCCGGATTATCCGGATTGCCCCTGGCGGCGATAGGCGGCATAAACACAGAAAATATCACTGAGGTTCTCACTGCCGGATGTAATGCCGTTTGTGTTTCCTCCGCCATAATGGAATCCGCCAATCCCGAAGAATACACTTACAACTTAAAATCCGTTATCAACGGTTTTTCTTCCCGAAGATAACGGTTCGAAAGGTTTTATGCTGAACACAATCACGGCCGCGAAAAAAGGGATAGCGACACGTCCGGTAAAAGCCGCTTTGTCCCTTGAGCCTGTGGAAAAAGACACCTTCCTCTCCGGTATCGTTGAGGGTAAAATCATTATTCCCGCAAACAAACTTTCGAAAAGAAAAATGGATTTAAAAGCCGTGGGGAGGTCTTTAAGCGTAAAAATCAACGCCAACATAGGGACATCTCCCGAGTTATGCGACATAGCGCTTGAAAAGAGAAAAGCGAAAGCGGCTCACTCGGCGGGAGCCGATTTCATAATGGATCTGAGCACCGGCGGAAATCTGAAAAAAATACGGAGAACGGTTCTTGATACCGTCCCTCTCCCGTTGGGAACCGTGCCGATATATGACGCGGCCGTCGATTCCATCAAAAGCAAAAGGACTTTTCTGAAAATGGAAGCGGAAGATTTTTTCAGGGCGCTGGAGTCCCACGCGGAAGACGGAGTGGACTTTGTGACGCTTCATTGCGGGATAAACTCGGAAACGCTGAACACTCTTAAGGAAAACCGGAGGCTGATGGGAATCGTCAGCAGGGGAGGCTCGATTACCGCAAAGTGGATGGATTATAACGGCGCCGAAAACCCCTATTATAAGGATTTTGATAGGGTCATTGAAACAGCGCGAAAATATGATATCACGCTCAGCCTCGGCGACGGGATGAGGCCGGGCTGTATCGCGGACGCGACGGACAGCTCACAGGTCCACGAGTTGATGGTTTTGGCGAAACTGGGGAAATACGCCCATGAAAACGGCGTTCAGGTGATGATAGAAGGCCCGGGACATATACCTCTTGACGAAATAGAAACGAATATCAGGCTTCAGCGGGCTGTGTGCGATGATATGCCTTTTTATGTGCTGGGTCCGCTGGTTACCGATATTGCGGCTGGTTACGACCATATAACCAGCGCTATAGGCGGAGCTCTTGCGGCTTGGAAGGGAGCCAGCCTGCTCTGTTATGTGACGCCTTCGGAACATCTGCGACTGCCCGATGAACACGATGTCAGAGAAGGTGTTTTTGCGTCCAGAATCGCGGCTCACGCCGCAGATATCGCGAAAGGCCTTCCGGGTTCAAGGGAAAAAGACGATAAGATATCTCTCTATAGGAAAAAAAGGGATTGGGCTATGCAGTTTAATTATTCGCTCGACAGGAAAAAAGCTGAAAAAATGCGTAAAAAGGATTTTTCCATAAAACAAAAATCCTGTACAATGTGCGGAAAACTCTGTTCGATGAAAGAAATAGATGAGGTTATCTGACGATGAGCGTGCTGGTTGTCGGTTCCATAGCCCTCGATTCCATTAAGACCCCTTTCGGAAACAGGGATTCCGTATTGGGCGGATCTGCGACATATTTTTCGTATTCGGCCAATTTTTTCACAGATGTTATGGTAGTCGGCGTTGTGGGGCAGGATTTTCCCCAGAAACACCTGAATTTCCTGAAAAAATCCGGCATAGACATACGCGGAATCGAAGTCGCGGACGGCCTGACGTTCAAGTGGGAAGGGGAATATGAATTTGATATGAACGTCGCAAAAACCAATGCGACGTATCTCAACGTCTTTGAAAATTTTTCGCCGAAAATACCGGCTGATTACAAAAGATGCGACACTCTCTTTCTTGCCAATATAGACCCCGACCTCCAGCATTTTGTCCTGAAAAACATTTCTCCGTCGCTGATGACCGCGTGTGACACAATGAACCTGTGGATAGAACTGAAAAGAAGTTCGCTCCTCAAACTGCTTAAAAAAATAAATGTCCTGATTATAAACGATGCCGAGGCCCGACAGCTGACACAGCAGGCGAACATAATAAAAGCCGGCGCCATAATAAGAGACTGGGGCCCTGAATTCTGCGTGATAAAAAAAGGGGAGCACGGAGCCCTGCTTTTTTCGGAGGAAGGCATATTCGCCGCCCCTTCCTATCCTTTAGAGGCCGTCATTGACCCCACGGGGGCGGGTGACACATTCGCCGGAGGCTTTATAGGATATCTTGACAGAATAAAAAAACTTGATAATGTATCTCTGAAGCAGGCTATGATATGCGGCAGCGCGCTTGCTTCATTCAATGTTGAAGACTTCAGCCTTGATAAACTGAAACAGCTAAGCAAAAAAGACATTATTTCCCGGTACGACGAGTTTAAAAAGATAACTCATTTCAACGACCCGGGGTTGGATATTTGAAAAACAGTTGAGTATGTCCGGGCACAAACGTATGGACAAAATCTCTGCGACATTTTGTCCATGTGCCTCAGACACGCTCACTTCGTGAGCGGGTGTTGCATAGTGGTAGTGCTCCAGCTTCCCAAGCTGGCGGTGTGGGTTCGATTCCCATCACCCGCTCCAAAACATCGGCTGCAGAGCCAGATGCACCAGCGCCTGCGGCGTTATGCACCTTCGGCTTCCTCGAAATACCCAACTGTATGTCTGTGTCACCCTCAGTCGCATGCCTTGCACACGCTATCGCCTCTGGCTCTTCACTACGATGTTTACATCTCTTCCAAACTTGGGAACGGCTACACTATACTTCGTTATTTCACTCAGACTCCGTAAATCATTTGACAACAAATCTTTACAGGCATAGAATATATGAAGTTTGTAGATTTATATCGATAGGGTTTTGATAAAAAAGATGATGGATAAAGTTAATTATGCATGAAGAAGAACTAGGATCGATAAACACAAGTTCCTGGGAAAAAGCAAGAGAAGAGTTACTTGAAGATTCTGATAGATATCGAGAGAAACATCAAGCATGGAAAACTTCTCTATATGCTGGTCTGTTGACTGTCAATGGAATATACATTGCCATAGCTGCGTTTATAAAAAATGAAAATTCTTTGTTTGATATTATTTTGTCATCCATTATCTCATTGCTCGCAGTATTGTCATGCATTGGAATTACTTTTAATATTACAGTTTTTATCAGGCTTTATGATTACCTTGGGTATGAGAAGGTTCCTAAGGAAGAAAAAAATTATACCGAGTATGAACAAAAAGTTAAAAGCTATTGCCAAAAATTTTGTAAATATCGGGAACCCAGACAATTTATTGATAAATTTATAATTCAGCTTGGATTTATAATGGCAAGTGTTTTAATAATTATTAAGGTAATTATTACGCTATTGATTTTTAACATTGTTTGAGAAATATAATATGTGGCAAATGGGGACAGACACCTATTTCTTTGGAAAAAAACGATATCCAATTATTAAATCTAACACAAAAAAAATAAAAAGGGGACAGCGCCCTTTAATTACGATAAAAAAACAGAAACTCAATAATAAGCAATAACCCAGCATCAGACACTTGTTTCTTTAACAGGAATT
Source organism: bacterium (assembly GCA_028717725.1). Lineage (GTDB taxonomy): Bacteria > Auribacterota > UBA6266 > UBA6266 > UBA6266 > UBA6266. The sequence continues at coordinate 6,800 of JAQUNG010000013.1, forward strand.
CCGGAATTTGAGAGGAGAAAATGTTGAAAAATAACTCTCTATTTATAATGCTACTAACCGTTTTCAAATAAATAGGGACAGACACCTATTTCTTTGAGATTGACACCAGAGATTTGATATTAGTATAGATTTAAAAATAGAGCAGGAGAAATAAAAAGGATCGTGTTTTTTATATATAGGCTATTGATTTTCGGGAAAAGACCCCTTTCGTCTATCATGTTATTATAGGTCAATGACGAAGTGAGCTAATAAGATTCCTGTACAAAGTGTAGGGCAGGGGGTTAAAATTTATCTTAAGGATAAGTTTCAATAACATAAAAACCGACATTCGTATATTAAATGTTAGCTATAAAAAATAAATAAGGAAAAATATTATGGAAGATTTTGGATGGATACTTGTAGTTGTATCCGTTTTTGTCCTTTGGAGTATTATATCTTGGATAATAACAACCCTCTCTAATTCAAAAAAATACATAGAATTAAAACCAAAATTAGACAATTTAGAAAATTCCATAAGAGAACATGAAACCCAAGTCAAAAAAGATAAAGAAGAACTGGTATTAAAGATAAAACTTTGGAATGAACAAGTTCAGAAAGATAAAGATGAAATACAAAAAATAGCAAATCAAAAATCAATGGGATTTCCTTGGCTTGCAGAAGCCTATGCAGAATATTTTTCGCTCAAAGATCTAAAAAGAGAGGAATATTTAAAGTATAAAAAACACCCAGCCTATACAACAGCAGAAACTGTAAAAGAAATTAAAAACGAGAAAAGAGCCTTAGTACAGCAAAATAAAATTATCAAATATAAGATTAATTATTTCGAAAAACTATTCCCTTGGTTAACCGATCTCATTGCAATAGATGAAAACGAAGAAATTCCGGTAAGAATAGATAATTGCAATATAGGTGGCGAAGATAAAGAGGATAGAGTCAAGGATTGGTTAACTCAAGAAGAATATAGGGCTCTCCCATCTGTTGAAAGGAACCAAAAAGCACTAGATAGATATTTAGAAAGTAGGTGCAAGTCTAAATGGCATATTGGCAGAGATTATGAAATGTATATCGGGTATTTATATGAACAGAAGGGATATTCGATTGAGTATAAAGGCATTATTGACGGATTTGATGATCTAGGGAGAGATATTATTGCAACGAATGATAAAGAAATTTGTATTATACAATGTAAATGTTGGGCGCAATATAAAGAAATTCACGAAAAACATATTTTTCAATTGTTTGGCACAACTATGGAGTATTGGATTAGAAATTTTGGTAATCATAGAAATCTAAAAGAATTCAAAGAGTTTACAAGATTTTTGAGCGAAAATAAACTTAGACCTATTTTTATTTGCTCAACGAATTTATCTGATAAGGCAAAAGAGATGGCAAGCGTTTTAAATGTGGAAATAATTGAAAATTATTCTCTTGGTAATTTCCCCCGAATAAAATGCAATACTAATTACGATGAATTTGGAGCAAAAACCAAGATATACCATTTGCCAATAGACCAACAATACGACAGAACTATAATTACAAAAAGCAAGGGTGAATTTTACGCATTTACGGTTAAAGAAGCAGAAGATGCTGGATTTAGAAGAGCTTTTAAACACAGATATGCAAATTAAATAAAAAAGCTAATAAATGTTATGTGCAATGAGACGGAGGTAACAATATGAAAAGTCCCAAAACAATCGCTACTATAAATTTTAAGGGTGGCGTTGGAAAGACAACTGTTACGTGGTGCCTTGGAGATGTTATATCTTCGTTTTCAGATTCGAAAGTATTATTATTCGATCTGGATGCCCAAATGTCCCTTACTCAAGCAATCTCATTAAATGAAGATGGATACTCACTTGAGGCAAGGTTCCAGGGATGGTATGAGAATGCAATCGAAAGAAAAAAAACCATTTTCGATGCCCTTGATCAATTTGCAAGACCAGCACAGCATTTTGATTTTCCAGTTGGGTTCGATTTTATTTATCAATTGACTGATAGTCTTCATTTTGTACCTTCCGTCGAAGACCTTTATTGGATGGAGCTTGAAGTTTTTGACAGGGATGCGGTGAAAGATTTTGTCAGGCGTTTATTAGGGAAAATTATAAATACTCCCAAATTACCATCTTATGATTATGTCCTTTTTGACTGTCCACCGTCGTTTACTTTGCTTTCCTATAGCGTCCTGTCGTGCTGCGATTTAATTCTAATCCCGGTAAATCCAGATTATTTTGCATCCAAAGGAACCAATTTGATTTTAAATAGTTTAAAAATGAGGATTGAACCTTTTCCTTTACCAAAAATCGGTGTTTTTATGAACAAATCGAAAACATGGAGTGGATCACCTACAAAAGAAACAAGTTTCTATATGCGTGAGGTTTCCAGGGTGTGTGATAATGCGTCAAAATCCGAAGATATCAGAGCAGCGTTTTTAGAATCATGGATACCTGAAAGAGTAGGGGTTAAAAGAGCTATAACGTCAGGAGGAGTTCCAGGGGAACTCGTTGATCCATTTAAAAATTTATGGGATGAAGTTGTGAGGTGTTTAGCATGAGCGAAAATTTTTTTAGGGATAAAGAAGAAGAATTACAACGCCTTACACAAGAGATAGCTGACCTTAAATCAACTATGAAGGATATGGCATCTTCGCTTACACGAATAGAGCGGCATGTAAAACGTTCTTTTGGTATTCCCCCTAAAAGTCAATCTTCTGTAACATCCAAGCCAAGGCAAAGAAGCACTGAAAGCATAAAAGAAGAAGCAACGATCACGCCCGAAGACGCCCTTCGTCTTTTTGACGAATTATCAGATGATTGGGGCAATCAAAAGCAAGGGCTTATCGAAGGTAGGTTGCAAGAAATGACCGTCCCAAATTTAAAGGTTATTGCCCGCGAACTTGGGCTTACCTTCAAAGGTAAGCCCACAAAGAAAGTATTGTGTGAAAGAATTATTAGCAGATTAAATGAAAGGGCTATGTTGTCAAGAAATGTTAATATTACCTCACCAATATCCGAAATAAAGAAAGATTAAAATCACATAATAAATGTTGTGCGTAAAGGAAAGACAGGAATATCACCATGAGCTATAGAGAAGAACAACGCCAGCGAGCGGTTGCGACCAGAGACACCCTATTCAAAGATCCCGGAACCGGCCTCTTCTTCGGGAAGCAACGTGATTTCGTACTCAAAGATCCCTCGCTGAATCTCTGGGCGGGAATCAGGGATGACGCGAAACTCTATTTTTCCACAAACCGCATCCCGTGGTGGAAGGGAACGGAATCCGATCCCACCGGCCATCTTCTTTCATCCCAAGTCGCTTGCGTGAATCATTTGTATTTCCTCCGCCAGAGGCAAGATGTAGCAACGGCTGTCCTGAAACAGATCGACCAAGAGATTCAGGAAGCGTTGCCTATCGATGAGGGATACGTCTCATTTGAGTTCATTGGCTCAAAGCAATACCTGAAAGAGCCTGCATTCACACGTGGTGCGAACTGCACGTCTGTGGACGCCGTGATGCTCGGCTCCACCTCCGACAAGAAACGCATCCTCTTTCTGATAGAATGGAAATATACGGAATCCTACAACCCCGAAGATAAATACATTCCCAGGCGGGCAAATGCGTATGACCCTCTGATTGTTAACGCGGCCGGACCCTTTATCGAAGGCGTTGCACCGCAATCTCTCTACTTCGAACCATTTTATCAGATGATGCGCCAAACGTTGCTTGCAACGCAGTTCGAGAAACACGGAGAACTGGGCTGCGACCGGTGCGTGAACGTCCATGTCATACCCAAAGAGAACAAAGCCCTGAAAGACACCGTCACATCTCCCAGCCTCAAAGGTCGCAGTATTCATGATGCTTGGCGCAGGCTACTGAGGGAACCCGACAAGTACATCCCGATTGATCCGCCAAAATTGCTCAAGACAGCACGCAGTGTGCCTGACACAAAATCGTGCCTGAACTATTTGAAGGCGAGATACTGGTGAAGGAATCGCACAACAATCGCCTTCACCTTACGTTTTGACCGCAGCGGTCAAAACGACGGTGAGGCGTGACGTTCAGCGAATAAAGGTATCGGATTTTCTATAGATAGAATACTTTTGTTGGTCCTCGATATCTGGTATAATTCCTGATAAAAATAACGGGGATTATGCGCGTATGAGAAAAAGTCTTATCAATATTATTATTTTTTTCCTCCTGTCTGTCCCTGCGCTTCCGTCGTCTGCCGATATCATTTATTTCAAAAACGGGGGAGAACTCCGCTGCAGCATCGTCAAAGAAACAGATGAATATCTTATCCTGCAGGTGAAAAGCGGGAAGATAAAAATCCTCAAAACAAGCATAGAGGAGATTAAAAAAACACAGCCCTTAAAGCAGCCAGCGCCTAAAAGCGCTTCCGCCGAAATATCAAGCGATACGATAGAAGAAATCGATTCCCTTATAAAAGGGGATGCCGTTCCGCAGGATGAAGAAAAAGAGGTTGTCGAAGCGGCATTAGAAGACATAGCGGATATGCCGGAATACAGCGAGCCGGCGCCCGAAAAAGACAGCGGCTCCGTCAAGAGCGCGTTTCTTGCCGAAAATATGAAACACGGGTTAAAGACTCAAATCGACCCGCAGAAAATACAGGAACTGCAGGCGTTTTTTCAGGATAATATAGCGCTTGTGTTATCGATAGCTCTTCTCGTCTTTCTTGTTATCCTTTTTATATCCATGTCGCTCAACGGCATCTATATAAAAATATACTCGAGGTTGATTGTAAAAAGGTTTATACCTTTCGGAAAGACTATTTTATTCCAACTTAAGTTTTTCGCTTTCGAAATATTTATCGGAATCCTGATAGGGATTTTATCCGTGTTGCTTGGTTTCAGCGGGGTAAGAGGCGTGATCGGCTTTCTTCTCCTGTGGGCGGTCTTTGTTGTTATATTAATATGGTACTTCTTCTCGCTCTCAAACAGGGAATTCGGGTTCTCCTTTATGGAAACCCTGCTGATGGCAGTGATTTATATCGTCCTTTATGCCGCGTTTTCGCTGGCCCTCAAGCTTTTATTATCCGGTGTTTTTATAGGCATAACCGCATAAAGGGCCGGAGTCTATGATATGAAATCCGATACACTCAACATCGCGCACAGGGGAGCTTCAGGATATTTCAAAGAAAATACCGTCAAAGCTTTTAAAAAAGCCGTTGATTTTGGCGCGGATTACACAGAGCTGGACGCGAGGCAGACGAAGGACGGAAAAATCATTGTGTTCCATGACGAAGCGATTGACGGCTTCGCAATCGAAAGCCAAAACTGCCAGGACATTATTCAAAGAGGGAAAACGCGGGGCATTGAGATACCTCTTCTTTGCGATATCGTTAAAATGTTCAAATGTTCAATCGGGCTCAACATAGAAATCAAGGGTAAAATGGATTTGAACCTCCTTTTGAGTATTGCGCGGCCCGAAAAAAACAAGCACATCCTTTTTTCATCTTTCAACGCCGATTGCCTGAAACACCTTAAAAAACTCTGTCCCGCGGCAAAAACGGGAATTCTCATCAACGATACCTTTAAAGACCCGCTGAAAACAGCCCTCTTATTAAATGCGGACGCTCTTATCCTCAAACATTATATCCTTAAGCGCGGACTTCTCGAAAAAGCCGCGGAAAAGGGCATAAAAACGATTGTCTGGACCGTCAACGGCGTTAAACATATGCGGAAGTATCTAAAATGGGAAGTTTGGGGTATAATCACCGATTATCCGGATAAACTCCATAAACTAAACCACAACTGCGGGAAAGGGTAAAAATGAAGATTAAAATCATGATGTCGTTAACAACAGTTTTGCTGTTTGCCGTTTCGGGCGCGCTTTATTCGGAAACCTATGAGAAATTCGCTCCATGTTTTATCGATGTAAAAGGCTGGTCGGCGGATGAAGTTACGGGTGTAGACCTTTTTATGCCGAATATGTCCCTTGTAAACGCCATGAGGACCTATTCCGCCGGCGAAAAAGAAGCAAGCGTGATGGTTATTACCGGGAACAAAGCGCTTACAAGCCAGTACCAGGAGGCCGGTTCCATTGAAACCACGGAATTCAACGCGGTTATGAAAGAAATAGGCGGTTTTCAGGTAACCAGCGTTTATGATAAGAAGAATAAAACGGGTTCGGTGGTCGTAATCCTTAAACAAACCGAGCAGAAAGGGTCTTTTCTCACAATAACATATAAAAGCCTCTCGGAAGCGGAAGCGATAGAATTTTCCAGGGTATTTGACTGGAAGAGGATAATGGATATAGCGGAAACCATAGATTTCTGACTTTTTATCGCAGTTACCAAACATTATAATTATCTTTAAAGGATGTTGGTTAACTTGAAAAAAACAAGGGATATATTAGCGGCTGAACTGTCGGAACTCCTGAAAACCCGGAAAGAATTATCGGACACAATCGATTCTTTTCCGGCGGGGACGATGGTCAGGAAAACAATCAAAGGAAAGCCCTATTATTATCTCGCCAAAAGAGACGGCAAACGGGTCCGCTTCTCATATATGGGCAAGATGTCCGATGAAGATCTGAAGACGATGAAAAACCTGTTCGCCCTGCGCAAAAAATACCTGTTACTCGCGAAATCGCTAAAAAGACAGGCGGCATCGCTTAAAAGACTGCTTAGCATGCTTGAAAAGACCTGAGCAAAAATAATTAATATTTGTTTTTTCGGAATACGTCAAATATTATATAATCCGTTATATATGAAAATTAAGGAAATACTGCATAATTTTTTCGGGAAGAGGCAAAAAGCAGACGCAATATTTTACAGCGTCAAATGCAATAAATGCGGGGAAATCATCAATGTCAGGATAAACCCCGGGACAGACCTGGTAAGTTCCTTCGGCGAGGAAGTTGCCGGAAACACGGCGTATATCCTTAAGAAAGAGGTCCTGGGAAACAACTGCCGGAATATAATCAACATAAAATGCCGTTTCGATTCTTCCCTGAATGAGATTGACAGGAACATATCCGAAACGGGGACATTCGTTTAAAAAGGCGAACAATATGGAAAATCTTTGGGCTCCGTGGAGAATGAACTATATCAGGAAGGCTGTCGGGAAAAAAAACGGGAAATGTATTTTTTGCGTCAAACCCAAACAAAAAAAAGACACCCAAAACCACATACTTTACCGGGGAAAAAAATCTTTTATAATCATGAACCTGTTCCCGTATAATAACGGGCATCTTATGGTGGCGCCCTACAAGCACACGCCGTCTCTCGAATCTCTGGATGACGAAACCCTGCTTGAAATAATTGCCCTGCTTAAGAAAGCGGAATACGCGCTGAGGAAAGAATTCAGACCCGACGGCTTCAACATAGGCGTGAATATAGGCCGCGCCGCGGGAGCGGGCATCGACAAACACATCCATTTCCACATAGTCCCAAGATGGAATGGAGACACGAATTTCCTTCCCGTGACCGCCGGCGCGAAGGTAATCGTCCAATCGATAGAAGAATCTTACGGAATCCTTTCAAAACATTTCAAACGTCTTTGAACTTATATATCGATGCGGACCCGCGGAACGCGGGCGGTTTTGTCTTGACACCATAATTTATATATAATATTTTATCTTTGTTATTACTGGAGGTATTTATGGATAACAATGAAGAGAAAAAAGACCTTAACAGAGAACCTGTCATCGAGTTGCCGGATGTGGAGCAGTTAATAGGTTCGAAAAATATAAATAAACAGCAAAAACCTCCGATACAAAATATTCCTCAGATAAAAATCGAAGCCAATCCCGCTCCCGCGGATAAAACAATACCTGTCGGCAAACCAGAAAAGACTCCCGAAACCGACGCCGGACCCGTCCTGAAAAAAGAAATCCCGGTGTTGACGACACCCGCGCCGTCAAAAGAAAACATAGAGATAGCTTCGGCCAAAAAAGAAGAAGAAAAACCAGTTAAAGAAAATTCCGGTGTGGAGGAAGAGCGTTTTTCGGACAAGCCGGTCATTTCGGATGAAATTTTCGCAAAGATAGCAAAAGCGCATGAAACCTCAAAGCCGAAACTGAAATTCAAAAAAGAGAACGGCCCGGACTATGAAGGCGCGAAAAGCGCTCCCGCGCAGCCGCAGCCGGAAAAGCCGAAACCGACGCTTCTCGCTACCGAGGAAATTCCCGAACCGAAACCAAGCAGGCAGAAACTCGAACACCAGCAGTATTCCCCCCCCGAAGAACAGACCGGATTTGCTTCCTCGCTTATAATCATCTTGTCCGTAATATTTATATCGATAGCGGCTTATCTCTCGATAATACAGTACTTCAATCTTCCAGTGCCTTCTTTTTTCAGAAGCATACTCGACGCCATTTACAATATTTCTTCATAAAACATTCAGGAACGCCCGCGGCTTATGAAAGAGAAAAATATCACCGCCAGGTTCATAGAATTGTGTAAAATCAACTCTCCGTCACGCGGAGAAAAATCGATAGCCTCTTATCTGAAGAAATGGGCTCGGGACAACGGACTTCACTGCGCCGAAGACCGCGCGGGCAAAAAACTTTCATCGAATTCGAATAACCTGTACATAAGCGGCAGAAAACACTCTTTCAAAAATCCCCAGCTTGTGCTCTGCGCGCATATGGATACCATCTCCGACACAGCCAAAATCAGGATCAGGAGCTCCGCGGGTAAAATTTGCGCGGGAGGGGATACCGTCCTCGGCGCGGATGACAAGGCCGGCATAGCGGTCATTATGCAAACCGTCCAAACCCTGAAAAAAAGGAATACGCTGAAAGACACAAACCTGATGTGCTTTTTCTCGGTTTGCGAAGAATCGGGGCTCCGGGGAGCCGCCCACTGCGATATGTCTATGTTTAATAAAAAATCTTTCGTTTACGTGCTGGACAGCGAATTACCCGTCGGAACGGTGATAACAAAAGCCCCTTACCTTGATAAATTCTCGATACTCGTGAAAGGAAAATCCTCCCACGCCGGAATAGACCCCGAGAAAGGGAAAAGCTCAATAAAAGCCGCCGCTTACCTGATAAACAAACTGCCGCAGGGCAAAATAGACCGTGAAACCACCTTTAACATAGGAATCATAAACGGCGGAAACAAAATAAATGTAGTTCCGGAGCTTACCGTAATACGGGGCGAAATAAGGTCTCACAAATACGCGAAAATCAGGGACATTTCGGATAGGCTGTCGCGTGTCTGCAAAAACACGGCAAAACTATACAACGAAAAAATATCCTTTTTCCGGGAGCCAGTTTTCAAAGGATTCGATATCTGTTCCGGCCATCCCATAGTCAAAACCTTCAAAAAGGCGACCGGGAACGCAGGAATCAGGCCCGGAGAATCATTTTCAAACGGGGGAAGCGACGCCAATGTATTCAATGATAAGCGGATATACTCGGTGAACATAGGAACAGGTTTCAGGTACCCTCATTCCGAAAAAGAATATATCAGGCCTAAAGACCTGAAAAACGGCGCGAAAATCATTATTGAACTGTGCGCCCTGTTTTCAAAAAAGACCTATTTTGTGTAAAACCCTTCGACATTTTCCGATTCGCATGAGGGGCAGAATATCTTGCCTTTTTCGTCCGTAGAAAACACCGTGCCGCAATTCCTGCATTTGAACAGCGGCTGTCCTCTTTCTTTTCCGCACCGCAGACAACGGACATTTATATCGCCCATAGGAGCATAAAACGTATATTTGCATGAAGAACATTCGTACAACTGCATTCCCTTCATGGAAGCCGCGGTCTGTTCCTGTGTGGACCGGACCCCTTTTCTGGACGGCATCCTCAGGAAGAGAACCAGCCACGATAACGCGATTACGGCAATAAGCGAATAGACAATGATCTTTTCTTTATTCTTCTTTAAAACAGTCTCTATCGAGGAATGCTTCATATTCGCGAGCCCTGTCCCGTTGGAATCAACCTTCACGATGGGATAAATGGCGGACGAAGAGCAGACGGGACACTTAACGCCCTCTTTCCAGTCGATTTCGCACTGGTTGCCGCATTTTGTGCATTTGCACAGCACAGCCATTTGAATCAATCCTCCTTAAAAGCGTTATGAATCCGATATCGTTTTATTATACTACATACCGCGGCTATATCCAAGTTAACGTAAAATTTGCATTTAATCTTTTTGGGCTATATAATATTTGCGGCAGTAAAACGGCTGACTGCCGGCGGACCGCAAAAATAAACCCATACAAAAGGATATCAGAATATGAAAAAAATATTAATTATTTTCGCGGCGTTCCTTTCACAGTCTCTGGCTGCGGCCGGAAACATACAGGACGCGAGAAAAGAATATGACGCGGGAAATTACAAAAATGCTTATGATATTTTAATATTGGAATATATTTCCCTGAGCAATGAGGTCGGGGAGAAAAACAACCTGTTGGACGCTTACAGAACCGAAATCCAAAAGCTGGAAGAAGAGCAGAAACGCTTAAGCGCGAGAGGCCTGCAGAGAGGAGCCGTAAACGAAGAGGCCGAAAGGGTATGGAAAGAGGCATGGTCACTGCAAAGAACAGCCATACACGAAAAAAGCGGCATGGAAAGAGACCAGTTATTGCTTGATGCGATCGACCTGTTTAGGGAAATAACCCTCGATTATCCCGACACCGCCCGCGCCGCCGAAGCGCAATACAGGATAGGAAGACTATATTACAGGTATATCGGAAACAGGAAAAAGGGTTATGAAGAATTCCTTAAATTCATACACTCCTATCCGTATGCCGAAACAAAACTGATAAAGGACGCCAATAAATGCATAACGGAATATGAAAAAAGAAACTGACATAAATATCTTCAAAATATTCATTCTTTCCGCGCCGGTCGCTGTTTTTCTGTTCCTGCTCATTCTATTCGCGGCATCGAACATCCTTTTTCCGTTTAATCACCGCCGAGAGATAAGAAAAATATCCGATGAATATAACATCGATCCTTTGCTTGTGGCTTCCATAATTTTCGCAGAAAGCAAATATAAAAATAATATCGTGTCGAAAGCCGGGGCGGTCGGGATGATGCAATTGATGCCTTCCACAGCTCTCGAAACTGCTAAGAAGCACTCTATCCCTTACGGCGGCAGGGAAACGTTAACTGACACGTCGACCAATATACGGCTCGGCTCGGCTTATTTTTCGGATTTGTTGGAGTATTACGGCCGTGATATGGTAAAATCCCTGGCGGCGTATAACGCGGGAAAGTCCAATGTGCCGAAGTGGACGGATGAGAACGGCCGTCTGGATACCGGCAAAATCGATTTCCCCGAAACCAGGGATTATATTGTCAAAACGGGTTTTTACTATAAAATCCTGAGGGGTATGGACCGCGCCGCTGATTTAAGCGGTAAATAAAAACGGAAAGGGGACAATGAGCGAAAAAGAAAAAAAATCGGCCGGTTTTTTCGGCAATTTCCTGATAATTATAATTTCATTTTCAATGATAATCGGCGGGCTTGTTTACTACAGCGGGCATCCGTCCGTTCCCGTTACCGCGGCGTCAAAACCCAATCTTTTACCCGTATCCGGGAATTCATTCAGCATTGTATCTTCTTTCGGTAAAATAGAGCATCCCATAAGCGGGATAGTCAGCAACAACCAGGGAATAGATTTCGCCGTTTCTTCGGGCAGTCCCGTTTATGCTTCCGGCGGCGGCGAGGCGTTGATTGCGGGCCAGCACGGCAGGTACGGATTAACGGTTCTTCTCCAGCACCCCGACAATTACACCACTATGTATTCCAATCTCGGGCTGATTAAAGTGAATGTTGGGGATATCGTCAGGGAAGGAGAAATCGTAGGATTGTCCCTGACCGCGGAACAGGGAAAGGAATCCATAATCCATTTTGAAATAAGAAAAGACGGGAAACCGCTTAATCCCGTCGAAGAGTACGATTTAAAATAAACTATCTTTCCAGAACGATACAGTAAAATCCGCCCGGAAGCCACAATAGTTCAAAATCCGAATACGATATCTCAAATTTCCTGTTACCGTAGTTCGGATCTATGACATTAACCGTCTCTTTATTGTCATCGTAGCCGACAGCAATCCTTACATGGCCGCTGTTATAAGGCTGTTCCCGATAATTAAGTCCGGCCGCCTGCAGGACCAAAACAGGATTGCCTCCGGATATCTGTTCCCGCAGATCCGTCATACAACCGACATAATAACGGAAATTGATTTTGCGTTCGGCCATATAATCCAGTATGGACTTGACAGTAGCGCCGGAGCCGGGATAATTGATGATTTTCGCGAGTTTTACAGGACTCTCAACCTTTATCCCGTAATAACTGAGCAGCATATGGATGGAGGTAGCGGCGCAATTTGGCCTGCTTCCCTGACTGCTCTGTTTCCCCAGAGATAATTTCCAGAATCTTTTAACGGGAAGAGCTCCTTTTTCAGACAATTCAGCGTCTCTAGCTTCGAATAAAGCGTGTCTCATCCCGGAATTCAGACTGTCTATGTCCGCGCGGCCTGCGGTTTCCGAACTGAAATCTTTAATCATCTTGAGAACCGAAATGTATTTTCGGAGCGATTCCGGGAATTTGGGCGGGTCTTTTTCCAGCTTCGCGATAAGCCATTCGACCTGAGCTGAAATATTGTTATTGTTTTCATATTTTGCGTTATCAAAGCTAATTACACGCAATAGCTCAATTGCTGTCAGAACATTGATGTTCTGAACGGATATACTCTCGTTCAAAACGGTCCCTTCATCCGCTCTTTCACCGCATAAACAATCGTTGTTCACAACTGACGACAAAAAAACAGACAAAACAAGCATAATAACAGATTTTGCGCCGCGCATTTTCACCCTCTTAACTAATAATTGACTTTAGTTTTTCGGTGTGTTACTTTTATCAGGATTTTTATGTTTAAAACGTAATTAAAATATTGATAACCGAATTGTATACCGCTTATTATATTTTTTTTAGGACTCTATGTATAGCACAAATATCAGGATAAGGTACAGCGAAACGGACCAGATGAGAAGAGCGTATTACGCCAATTATTTCGTCTGGTTTGAAATCGCGAGGACGGGATACTTCAGAAATATGGGTTTGTCCTACAGGAAGCTCGAGGAAAAAGGCCTGTTTTTGCCCGTAGTCCACGCAAGCTGCGATTATAAGAACAAAGTCGAATATGACGATGAGATAAAAATCAGCTGTATCGCGTCCGCCGAATCTAAAATGAAACTTGTTTTCCGTTATGAAATAACCGGCGAAAAAGATAAATTCATCGCCTCGGGCCTGACCATACATGTATTTGTCGATTCCGAAGGAAAGCCCGTTAAGATACCGGAAAATATTTTAGATCTGTTGAAAAATGAAAAATCCTGAAATCTATATGGCGTTTATAACGGTTCCGGACATCATTCGCGCAAAAAAAATTGCGAAAGGGCTCGTTTCCGGAAAATTGGCGGCATGTGTTAATATAATTCCTTCAATCACGTCTTTTTTTAAATGGGAAGGTAAAATTCAGGAAGGGAAAGAAGCCCTCTTAACGGCTAAGATAACCGGAAACAATCTGGAAAAGGCAAAAATATGGGTGTTGAAACACCACCCGTATGAGCTTCCTGAAATTTTATATATCAGGATAGATAAGGGATACGACAGGTATATGCAATGGCTCAGGAGTTAAGTATGAGAAAATCCAATTTGATATTTTCCGTTTTGCTTGTTTGCGTCATAGTTCTGCGCAGTCTTGCGGCGGTTGCCGGAACTCTCAGTCCGGGCGAACAGAAACAATACGACAAAGCTTCAAGATACTGGGAAAAAGGAAATGAATATTTCAAAGAGGGCAAATATGCCAAAGCAAGGGATATGTATAACAAAACGCTGAAAATATACGACAAACATATCGACGCTCTTCTGAATCTGGCGGTTATATGCGAAAAGGAGAACAACTATCGGGAAGCGGAGAATATCTATAAAAAAATCATTGAATTCAATCCCGATGTCCCGGACGCCCACCATAACCTCGGCGCAATATACGAAGAACAGGGAAAAACGGACGCGGCTCTCCTGGAATACAAAGAGGCGATTGCCAGCGACCCTTATTTCGCCAGAAGTTATAACAATATGGGTCTTATCTTTCTGAACAAAAATATGACCGAGCAGGCGATTGAAAATTTCAAAAAAGCGGCGCAATACGCGCCGTATGAAATATACGGATATGTCAACCTGGGAACGGCATACGCCGGCAAGGGTGAATACGACAGCGCCATAGAACAATACAACCATGCTATTGAATTACAGCCCAATTCCGCTTTTATTTACAACAACAGGGGAGATGCTTATCTGAACAGAAAAATGCTCGATTACGCCATACTAAGCTTTAAAAAAGCCATAGAAATAGACCCCGATAATTACATCGCGTACAGAGGTATCGGGGACGCTTATTATCTCAAAGGCGAAAATGAAACAGCCATTAAAAACTATGAGAAATCCCTTAAGCTGAACAAAGAATATAAAAACGCTTATCTTAATCTGGGCATGGCTTACAAAAACATCGACAAGAAAAAAGCCCTTGAATATTTCGAAGAATACAGGAAAAGGGAAAGTAACAGGCAAAATCTTGAAGTTCTGGATACAATAGTGAGTGAAATAAAAATAACAAATTAACAGTTTATCGGGAGGTTGAAATGTCCTTGCATCCTAGCTTCGGCAAAAACTCGAAAATCAAACAGAAAAGAAATGTCTTAAAACGCCATGAAAGAATCGATATCCTGAAGAAAAAAGAAAAGTGGAACGAAAAAGACAGTTCCATATTCCATCTTCCAAAAACTAAAAGCGAAGAGTAATTGTGCGGGAGCGCCTTCAGAAATACCTCGCGAACGCCGGAGTCGCTTCAAGGCGGAAATGCGAAGAGTTTATACAGCAGGGGCTGGTCAGCGTAAACGGCGCAATAATAAAAAAACCGGGGACTAAGGTAGATCCCGAAAAAGATACCGTTCGCATAAACAACAAGCGTTTAAGGCCGAAAAATAAAATATATTTTATTATCAATAAGCCGAGGGGATATGTATGTTCCTGCCTGAAAAACGACAGGGCGCCTATAATAACGGAGTTGATTCCCGAAAAAAATACTTTTCCGGTAGGCAGGCTGGACAAAGACACCGAGGGTCTTATAATCCTGACAAACGACGGTGATTTCGGACAGGCGGTTATTCATCCCGGATCAGACATCCGGAAAGAATATTATGTTGTTTTAAACGGGGAAATCTGCGACGAAGATCTGGATAATTTCAGGAGAGGCGTCAGCCTGGACGGAAAATTGACCGCGCCCGCCGGGGCGCTTTTCATAAAAGAAGACAGAAAAAAATTAACCGTTTCGATAACGGAAGGCCGTAACAGGCAAATAAGAAAAATGTTTTCCGGGCTCGGATATAAAGTCGTGTATCTTAAAAGAACAAAAATAGGCCGTTTGAGCCTGGGCGGCGTAAAACCGGGAAATTACAAGCCCGTGTCCAGAGATTTTCTATGGGAAAAAATATTTTCGGAGTCCTGATATTTTTTTTTATGTTTCTCGGAGTTCTACCGCAAACGCTCTGTTTTGCGCTGTTTTGCGAAATAACAGGTAGTAATGTCAACGTAAGAGCCGGGACAGGAACCGATTACGATGTAATATGCCAGCTTAACCGCGGCGATATTGTCAAAGTCTCGAAAGTGGCGGGAGAATGGATTGAGATATATCCGAACGAAAAAATCTTCGGCTGGGTAAAATCCTCTTATCTGGACGGGAATAAGGTAACCGCCGAAAAACTCAATGTAAGAGCCGGCGCCGGGAAAAATTACTCGCTGATATGCCAGCTTAAAAAAGGGGAAACCGTATCGATTCTGGGAGAATTGGGCTCGTGGAAAAAAATAATCCTCCCCGATTACGCCAGGGTATATATATACAAAAAACACGCTAAAAGTATCCCTTCTAAATCAGCCGCGACCGCGGAAACAGACATAAAAAAAACCATAGGCGGGCAAACCTCGATACATTCCGCGGTAAAAACGGAAACAGGTGCGGGAGCGGAAATCGGGCCTGTCGTTACGGTCGTAGGATGGCTTGAAGACCTCGGGGTATTGATTAACAGGCCGGGAACATATAAACTTTTAAGCCGGGATGACAGAAAAACCGTATTGTATTTCGTTAAAGAAGGTAAGCAACCTCTTACTTTCCTTTCAAAAAACCTTGTTGAAATCAAAGGAAACGTCTTTTATATTTCAAGCTGGTCAAAACCCGTGATTGAAGCGGAAGAAATCAGAAAAATAAAATGAAGGCAAAAATAACCTTTAAAGGCGGCATACATCCTTCGGAGAATAAAAACCTCTGCGCGGAGATGGCCATAAAAGATTTCCCTCCGCCGGATATTGCCGTGCTTCCTCTCCAGCAAAGTCTCGGTGCCCCGGCGGAACCCGTCGTCAAACCGGGAGATAAAGTCAGAAAAGGAACTCTTATCGCCCGATCAAAGGGACTTATCTCTTCCAATCTGCACTCGCCGGTATCCGGAGAAATAATCGCCGTAAGGAAATCGCCCCATCCTCTGCTGGGGGAAGCCAACGCGATAATCGTCAGATCCGACAAAACGGACGAAGCGGAAAAAGATTATACCGGCGGAAATTTTTCCATCGACAACATCAATCCCGGTGAAGTTTTGGAGCTGGTTCAAAACGCGGGTATAGTGGGATTGGGCGGAGCGGCGTTTCCGTCGCACGTGAAACTGAATCCGCCGCCGGATAAAGCCGTCAAAACCTTCATCATCAACGGAGCTGAATGCGAACCGTATCTTACAGCCGACCATTCCCTTATGCTGGAGAGCGCCGACCTGATATTAAAGGGCGCGCTTATAATAAAAAAAATGCTCAAGGCGGAAAAATGTTTAATCGCGATAGAAGACAATAAAAAAGACGCCATTTCCCTTTTACGGCAAAAACTGGCGTCGATGGATAACGCGGAAGGATTTGAAATACTATCCCTCAAAGTAAAATATCCGCAGGGAGCCGAAAAACAGCTGATATACGCTTTGACGGGAAAAAAAGTGCCGTCCGGCGGTTTGCCTATGGACGTTTCGGTCCTTGTACACAATATCAGCACGGTATTCGCTATTTACGAAGCGGTTTACCTGAAGAAACCGCTTTTCGAAAGGATCGTCACAGTGTCGGGAAAAGGAATAAAAAATCCCGCAAACTGGAGAGTTCGCATAGGAACTTCTTTTAAAACGCTTATCAACCATTCGGGTCTGACAGAAAAAAAAATCAAGAAATTGATTATGGGCGGGCCAATGATGGGGCTTGCGCAATACACAGATGAAGTTCCGGTGCTCAAAGCCACGTCGGGCATTTTGGTCCTTACAGATGAAGAAGCCGCCGATTTCGAACATCTCCCATGCATAAGATGCGGTAAATGCGTTGAAGTATGTCCGATGGGATTGATGCCTGCGGAAATAAGCAAAATGGTCGAAAGGGGCAGGATTGACGCGGCAAAGGGAATAGGACTGCTGGACTGTATGGAATGCGGCTCGTGCAACTATATTTGCCCTTCCGGAACCAACCTATTACAATATATAAAATTAGGCAAATACGAATATATGAGGAAGAAAAATGCTAAAAGATAAACATCTTACCGTAACTGTTTCACCGCATATAAAAACCGCGTTGTCCACGGAAAAAATGATGTGGATAGTCTCATGCGCTCTTATCCCTGCATCCGCCGCCGGTATTTATTTTTTCGGGTTTCGCGCGGCGCTTGTAATAGCGGCATGTATCGTCTCCTCATTATTATCCGAGCTGTTCTGCACGTTGCTGATGAAAAAACCGGCCACGATAAAAGACGGCAGCGCTTTTTTGACGGGACTTCTTCTGGCCCTGTGCCTTCCTCCCGGACTGCCTCTGTGGATGTGTTTTTTAGGGGGGTTTTTCGCTATAGCGGTTTCAAAATTCGCTTTCGGGGGATTGGGCTTCAATATATTCAACCCTGCCCTCGCGGGAAGGGCTTTTTTAATGGGCGCCTTCGCGAAAGAGATGACCTCATGGAAAACCCTGCGGGTATTCCCCGACGGTATAACGGCCGCGACACCTTTAAACCTGCTGAAAGAACAGGGATATGATTCTTTAATGAAAGTCTATGATTCCCATTCGTATCTATTCAAAGAACTTTTTATCGGACATGTCGGCGGAAGCATAGGGGAAACATCCGCGGCTCTTCTGATTATAGGGGGGCTTATACTCCTTTTCGCGAGAATTATCACATGGCATATACCCGTTTCATATATTTTAACGGTTGCTATCATCTCTTATTTTACCGGCGGAACGTTCGGCATCATATTCCATCTTCTTTCCGGCGGTTTGATGATAGGCGCTTTTTTTATGGCGACAGACCCCGTGACTTCGCCCCTGACGTCCAAAGGCCAGCTGGTTTTCGGGGCAGGATGCGGCATACTCACCATGCTGATAAGACTGCGCGGAGGCTATCCTGAAGGAGTATGCTACGCCATACTTTTAATGAATTCCGTAACACCTTTGATAGAAAGATATTCCAAAACCAGGATTTTCGGGGCGGGGAAAAATGGATAAGGAAGAGAAAAAAAATATCGGTTATCTGGCGGAAGTGACAAAGGGTTTTATAAAAGAAAATCCCATATTCATTCTCTGTCTGGGATTATGCCCGACTCTTGCCATTTCAAACCTGGTTGAAAACGCGTTCGGCATGGGATTCGCTTTCTTTTTCGTGCTCCTCTGCTCCAACATCACTATTTCCCTGGTGCAAAAGTTAATACCCGACGAGGTCAGGATTCCGTGTTTTATAGTAATAATAGCGGCCTTTGTCACAGTCGCCGGCTTATTGATGCAATGGCTTATTCCCGACGTCTACGCGAGAATGAACCTGTATATCAACTTGATCGTCGTAAATTGTATTATCCTCGGCAGGGCGGAAGCCTTCGCCTCAAAAAACAATGTTCTCAGGTCCATACTGGACGCAGTCGGTATGGGGATAGGATTTTTCGCCGGACTCCTGCTGATATCCGCGATCAGAGAAATAACGGGCTTCGGGACATTTCTGGGTTTCCGGTTAATCCCGCAACATATCAAGCCGGTAGCAATAATGATTCTCGCGCCCGGGGCTTTTTTTACAATCGGGTTCCTTATGGCGCTTTTTAATCTCATAAGGATGAAAAAAGGCAAGGTCTCAAAATGACGTTAGGTGAAATATTAGCTTTGTTTATGAGTTCGGTTTTTATACAGAACTTCATATTTGCGCGTTTTCTCGGTCTATGCCCTTATGTGGGAGTCTCAAAAGACACACCGTCGGCAATGGGCATGGGATTCGCCGTGGTTTTTGTAATGACAATGGCATCAGCCGTTACATGGGCGCTCTACAACCATATCTTAATCCCGCTCGACCTCACATACTTGAAAATAGTGGCTTTTATACTTGTGATAGCGTCTTTCGTTCAGTTTGTGGAAATGTTCCTGAAGAAAACTTTTCCCGCGCTTCACAGGTCTCTGGGGATTTATCTTCCTCTCATCACGACGAACTGCGCTGTCCTGGGAGTGGCGTTCTTAAACATAACGCAATTCGAGGGCGGCTCATACGGATTTGCGAAATCCACCCTGCAGGGATTTTTCGCGGGCATAGGTTTTATGCTGGCAATGCTTATAATGTCGGGAATAAGAGAAAAAC
>JAQUNG010000014.1 GCA_028717725.1 bacterium
AGTGGCCAGAAGGGCAAAGTCTTTTGCGATGAGAGTCCTGGTTTATGATCCTTTTCTCTCCGAACAGCATGCGGCAAAGCTCGATGTGGAAGTTGCGGAATTCGACACTGTTTTCGGGGAATCCGATATAATTACCGTGCATACGCCGATAAATGACGATACACGGAATCTGATCAATAAAGATACTATAGCGAAAATGAAAAAGGGAGTCAGGATTATCAACTGCGCCCGCGGCGGTATAATAGACGAAGACGCCCTTTACGCCGCGCTTAAAGAAGGTAAAGTTGCCGGCGCGGCTCTTGATGTTTACGCAACAGGAGAACCGCCTGAGGACAAAAAACTTTTCGAACTGGGTAATGTGGTGTTGACTCCCCATCTCGGGGCTTCTACCGCCGAAGCGCAGGAAAATGTCGCTTTGGGCATCGCGGAACAGATTGTGGAATACTTTGTAAACAACAAGATTATCAATGCCGTGAACGCGCCCTCGATAGACCCTGAAGTTTTCAAACTGCTCAAACCATACATTTTACTCGGAGAAAAGATAGGCAAACTTCTTTCTTCTCTTGTTTCTTTCGGGATAGAGAGCATCGGCGCGACCTATTCAGGAGATGTAGCCGATTTGAATGTTGCTCCCGTGACTTCGGCCATATTGAAAGGAATGTTCGAAAAAATCCAGCAGGAACCCGTTAATGCGGTAAATGCCCCCGGCATTGCCAGGGAAAGGGGAATAAAAGTTACTGAATCCAAGACAACGAGACATGAAGATTTTGCCACTTTAATTGACGTGTCAATAGCGGGAAAAGGGGCGAAAGTTTCCGCGTCGGGATCGCTCTTTGCGCATAACGCTGATCCTCGCATTGTCAAAATAAATGATTTCAGGGTGGATATGGTTCCGTTCGGCAACGTTCTTATCGTCCACAACAGCGATATTCCGGGGATGATAGGGTTTTTAGGTACTGTTCTGGGAGAAAATAAAGTCAATATAGCAGGTATGACTGTCGGCAGGCACAATAAGGGAAAGACCGCGATGACGGTAATCAACGTTGATAACGCCGTTTTGGCGAAAGCTATAGAAGGGATTAAGAAAAACAAGAACATCATAGATGTTAAACTGGTAAAGTTTTAATTAACAGGTTAGGCAGTTAAGACAGTTGAGTAGTTGGAGATTTTAAGAGTTTTCAAAACTGTTGAACCGCTGAACTATTGGACTGATGAACTAATCACGAGGTAAATATGTCTGTTACCGTTTTAGTCGGAACACAATGGGGAGACGAGGGGAAAGGCAAGATAATCGATGTCCTTACCGAAAAAGTCGATATCGTAGTCAGGTATCAGGGCGGTAATAATGCCGGACATACAGTTGAAATCGGGGACAAAAAACATATACTGCATCTGATACCGTCGGGGATTCTGAGGGCCGGGGTCATGTGTGTGATAGGCAACGGGGTTGTCGTCGATCCCGCCGTTTTGCTTGCCGAAATCGCGAATCTGAAAAAAAACAATATCGAAGTGAAAAACAGGCTTTTTATCAGCGATACCGCCCATGTGATTCTTCCTTACCACAGACTGCTTGACAAGCTTGAAGAAGGTTTGAAAGGGGTAAAAAAAATAGGCACAACCGGCCGCGGAATAGGGCCCTGTTATGTGGATAAATACGCGAGAAAAGGAATAAGGATGGCCGATTTGATATCTCCGGATATATTCGGAACAAAGATAAAGGAAAGGGTCGCGGAAATAAACAGCCTGGTTTCCATGAGATATTCGCAAGACAGGATAGATGCCGGAGAGATTATCTCCGAATACCTGAAATACGGCGCTGTCCTTAAAGATATGATAAAGCCCGTCTATATTATGTTGAACGACGCGGTTTCGCAAAATAAAAAAATTCTTTGTGAAGGCGCGCAGGGGACGCTTCTTGATGTCGACCACGGCACTTATCCGTATGTGACATCATCGAGCGCCACCGCGGGAGGGGCCTGCACCGGAACGGGTATCGGCCCGTCGAAGATAAAAAGTGTCGTCGGCGTAATGAAAACATATATAACGAGAGTCGGAGAAGGTCCGTTCCCCACGGAACTTGACGAGCATATGGGCGAAGTCATACGGAAAAAAGGCGGCGAATTCGGCGCCACCACGGGAAGACCCAGAAGATGCGGATGGTTTGACGCTGTTATAGGAAGGTATGCGGTCAGGCTAAATGCTATCGATAAAATAGCGTTTACAAAACTTGACGTATTGGATGAACTGGAAGAGATTAAGGTGTGCACCTCATATAAATATAAAGGGAAAAAACTGGCCGATTTTCCCGCCGTACTCGAAATCCTTGAACAATGCGAACCTGTTTATGAAACATTCGCGGGGTGGAAAACAAAAACTTCCGATTGCAAAAAATTCAGAGATCTTCCCGGACAGGCGAAAAAATATCTAAAGAAATTATCCGAGTTGGTGGGAAGCAGGGCGTGGATTGTCTCGGTCGGGGCCGACAGGGCCCAGACATTTTTTATTGACTGAGAAAAACACAAAAAGTTTTTGCAAATTTTGTTTTCTGTGATATTATTACTTTGTTTGGAGATTTTTAAAATATTTGGCGCAGCGATAATTTAATAAACTGATAAACGAAAGGAGTAAAGAATGAAGAGAATTTTGTTTTTGGCGGTTGTGCTGGTCGTGGCCTTTTCATCTTATACTTTTGCCGGGCCCGCGGGAAACCCTTCTGATCCGACAATACCTCACGGTCCAGGACTTATGGGAATGAGCGCTGATAAAATCGGCGTCCTGAAAATCGGATATGAAAATGACATCATCTTCGAAAGAAAATTGAAAGGCAACCTGGAAGAAAGAATTGGCAATGCCGTGGATAAAGAAGGTATCAAAGATACGAAGTATAAAGCGCAGTATTATTACGGAAAAATTTCTTATGCCGCGTTTGACAGGGTGGAAGGTTTTGTGATACTTGGAGCATGCAACGGCGTTAAAATTGACGGAAAAACAAAAACATTCAACGACGATTTTACCATGAAATATAAAACCGATTTCCTGTGGGGAGTCGGAGGTAAAATCCTGGTTTATGAATGGGAAGATTGGGGAATCAAGATATTGGCAACAGGCCAATACCGCCAGACCGAGCCCAAACTCAAGGAACTTCATATTGATGGCGAAAATGTTACAAACGAGCTTTCCAAGAAGGGCAAGCTTGTGATAAAAGACTGGGACGCAGGCGGGGCAATCAGCAAAGAATTTCAGATGGGCGAGAAAGTAATCGCCGTTCCCTATATAGGGCTTAAATATGCCGATTCGGATATTAAATATAACGCTACCGCTACAGGAGTAGGCGCAAGGCTGGATCTGGATGCGGAAAGCAAATATAAGGTTATGCCTTATGTCGGTCTGGATTTGATAGTAATGGATTGTCTTTCTTTGAATGTCGAAGGAAGATTTGTTTCTGATTACGCTTTATCCGCAGGCTTGACATTAAGGTTCTGATAATCGGATTTGTTTTTAATTAAAAAGGGGTAAGCTATGCTTACCCCTTTTTGTGTGTTATGAAATATCCTCTTAAAAGTGTTTTCTCAAACCCTGTGTTTCACCTATTGACAAGTAAATACATATATGTTAAATATAAAATAACTTGATAGTCAACCATACATAATGAGGGTGGGGTTTATGAGAATATCTATTAAGACAAAGTGTGACCAAGTGAAAGCTTTTATATTCAACCTGATAAAAGATTATCCCCCTAATTCAAGGATAATGAGCGAACCAGAATTATCACAACAGCTTGGCGTAAGTCGAGTTACAGTTGCCAAAGCTTTATCCGAGCTGGTTGCGGAAGGAATAGTTTACAGGGAACAGGGCCGGGGCACATTTACAACTTCGCCTTCATCTATGCCCAAGACCAATCAGATAGGTTGTCTGGTCAGCAGTTATCCATATCCTATTATGGGAAATCCTTTTTACTCAAAGATTTATAATGCCATTGAAGAAGAAGCACGCAAGCTTAGGCTTGATGTGATTCTTCAGTCCGTGCACGAAAGAAGCGGCGTGGATTTTGTTATGCCTTCGCTTATAGACCGGAAACAGGTTGACGGGATACTTCTTGTCGGGGAGATAAGCAGGGATATAGCGCAGAAGATAGATAATTTGAAGTTAAAATGCGTGATTATAGACAATTATTATGATGATATCGGGGTAAAATACGTTAAAACAAAGAATATAGAGGGGGCGAAATCCGCCGTTGATTATCTCTTAAAACTCGGGCACAGGAAGATAGCTTTTATCGGAGGGCCGCTGGAAAGGAACAGTTTCAGCGATAGGTATGCCGGTTATATAAGCGCCGTCAAGCAGTCCGGAATAAAAAGGCAGAAATATTTCGAAATCATAGGCGATGTCAATTGCGGTTATAATGAGGCTCTTATAATTACAAAACTTAAGGAAAGGCCCACTGCCATATTTGCCGCGAACGATGCGATAGCTCTGAATGTTATGAAAGCCTTGAAGGATGAAGGTTTTGCGGTTCCGGATGATATCAGTGTTATGGGCTTTGATGATATAGAGCCCTCATCCGAAGCGGTTCCGGCATTGACGACGCTGGCTGTCGACAAAGAGAAAATGGGGAAAGTCTCGGTGGATGTCCTTAAGGGCCTTATAAATGAAGATAAAGATGTGAAAAGCCATGAACTTGACGTATGTCTTGTGGAAAGAAAAAGCTGCGGGAAAATCTGAGAAAAAAGCGGTGAAAGAATGAAATTTTTTGGTTGCAGGAGAGACACGGGAAGAAATTCTCTAACGGGGTTTACACTTATCGAATTGCTGGTTGTAATTACGATAATATCCATTCTGGCGGGTTTTTTACTGCCCGCGCTGAGCGAGGCACGGCACCGGGGGCGAATGGCCGTCTGTGTTAACAATCTTAAGCAGATAGGTAACGCGCTGTATATGTACACCCTTGAATTCAACGAAATACTTCCTCCCTGCCTTGATTATGTTCCATGGAGGGGAAACCAGTTCTGCGATAATAATAATGATATACAGTATGTCCTGGCAGGTTATATAAGCATGGGGGGGCAAGGCGCTGATTCCAGGGTCTGGGTGTGTCCGGAAGGGGCCGGATACGGTTATCCGAACGCTCCGGGTATGAACCTTGGAAAATTCGATATGCCTGACAGTTGGGGATATACGCATGACATTACCTACCGCTATAACACATGGAGAACAAGAAGCGGTTCGGCTGACCAGAATCCGAATGAACCA
Source organism: bacterium (assembly GCA_028717725.1). GTDB lineage: Bacteria > Auribacterota > UBA6266 > UBA6266 > UBA6266 > UBA6266. The sequence goes on from JAQUNG010000014.1 coordinate 5,251, forward strand.
AAAGTTAATTTTCCGGCTAAAATAGCTTCTTTGAAACATCCCGAAGAAGCGGCTATTATGTGGGATTTGCCGGACAATAACAGTTCGGGTATGCTGTGCCACAAGAACGGCATAAATTGTCTTTTTCTTGACGGACATGTGGATTTTATCAGAGTTGTTGACGGAGCGTCCGTTCCGGGAACGTTGTGGTGGTATACAGACAGCGCCGGAGGATGGACAACAAATTAAAAAGGTATAATGTGAACAGGATTCATAAATATTTTATTTTGCCGCTTTTTCTGGTTTTTATGGGAGCTTCATTATGTTTTTCGGATGATGTATATCTTATGCCGGTGGACGCGGGAGTATCATCATTCGACAGGACGCCCGGATGGGCTCCGGAACCGGATGCGCGGTCGTTGATTGACGCTGACCTTTCCACCAGATGGGCATCAGACGCCGAAGAAAATACCCCATGGGTCGTAATAGATCTCGGGAAAGACAAATGTGTGAATTCAGTGATAATAAATTGGGAGAGGGCCTTTGCGTCGAAATATAATATTTATCTTTCGTCCGACGGCAGTGATTGGTCGGAGGCCGCGCATAAAGATAAAAGTGCGGGCGGAAGAGAGAAAATCGGGTTTAAACCTCAAAAAACAAGGTTTGTGAAAATTGAGTCTCTTGAAAAAATAAACGAAAACTGGGGTGTTTCGATCTGGGAAATAGAAGTATACGGGGATAAGGAAAGTAATCCCGGCGAAAAGACTCTGGCTGAAATATATCCCGAATTTGGAAAAGCGGTTAATGTAAGCGGGCGTCTTGAGAAAGAACCGCCCGCTCCTTCTCCCGGCGGGCTGAAAGAAACAGATTTCCAGAAAGGCGTGGCATACACCTCTTATCATAATATCGAACTGCTGGGCGGAGATTCCGATAATATTATCGAGCGGCTGAAAAGTCTGGGTGTTACCGATGTTTCCCTTGTCATAACATGGTATCAGGATGGTCAGGATTCGGCCGAAATAAGGCCTCTTTATGTAGGAGGTAACAGCGCAAGGGATGAAGCGATAATGCACGCTGTAAACCGGATACACGGGAACGGGATGAGGGTAATGCTTAAACCGCATGTCGATTGTGTGGACGGAACATTCAGGGGAGATATTATACCGGGCGAGAGATGGTTTGAAAGCTATCGGAGTTTTATTGTCCATTTCGCAAAGATTGCGCGGGAATATAATGTGGAATCCTTTTGTATCGGCACCGAACTTGAGGGGACTACGTACGAAGAATATGACAAACACTGGAATGATTTAATCGCCGAGGTAAGGGAATTATTTAATGGAAAGATAACATACGCGGCTAACTGGACGGAATATAAGGGCGTTCTTTTCTGGGACAGACTGGATTTTATGGGCATAGACGCGTATTTTCCGTTGACGGATAAGAATGACCCTTCGCAGGAGGAACTGGATAATGCCTGGGAGACGGTGAAAACCGAAATCGAAGAATACAGGAAAGACAACAATATAAAGATTCCTCTTGTTTTTACCGAGGTGGGATACCAGAGCGCGGACGGAACAAATAAAACGCCGTGGTACACGTCATCCGAAAAAGAGGACCGGGAAGAACAGGCGATGTGTTTTAAAGCTATGCTGAACGCTATGCTCAAAGAAGAATGGTTCAGGGGTTTTTACTGGTGGAACTATTTTCCCGCTAAAGTTTACAGGCCTTTGGACTTTACCATAGACGGAAAAATTGCGGAAGAGATTTTAAGGAACACGGGTACGGAAAAATAGGAATAATAAGGAGGAAGGTATGAAAAAGATGTTGTTTGCGGTGTTAATTCTGGCGGTTTTCTGCGGAATACATAGCATTGCGGTGTCTGCGGAAGAGGAAATAATCGCTGATTTTGAAACGGATGAAGACGGGTGGGAAATACCGGATTGGGCTTATGAAAAAGACGATCATGTGGCAAGTGAGATATACGCTTCCAAAGAAGTGTCTTCAAAAGGTAAGGGTTCCCTGAAGATTGAGGCTGATTTTCCGGGAAAAATGTGGTCTGCGGCGATTGTCGAAGTCGCGGAATATTATGACTTGTCGGATTACGGCAATATAGCGGTTGATATTTATATCCCGAAAGATGCCCCCGACGGACTAAAAGGTAAAATAATACTTACGCAGGGAGAGGAATGGAAATGGGTGGAGCAGTCAAGGTCGTTTAATCTCAAACCCGGCGAATGGACCACTGTCACGGCCAACATAGCTTCCGGAAGCAAGGACTGGAAAAGGACCACCGTTGACGAAGGATTCAGCGCCGATATAAGGAAAATAGACGTGAGAGTGGAATCCAATATGAAACCCGTATATAAAGGACCTATTTACATTGACAATGTCAGGGCGTATAAATAAGGAGTAGTCTGATATGAAGCGTCGTGCCGGAAAGAGGGAAAAAAACGGTTACTGGATAGCTGGCATAATAGTAATAGTAATTATTATTGTTGTTGTGCTTCGGGGTTGTGACAGGGAAGAAATTTTCCAGAAAGGGATGTGTTTTGTCAGCTGGGAAGGCAATTATCTTTCCGAAAAGGCCCTTGAATCACTGGATTACCTGAAGCGTTTAAACGCGGAGTGGATATCCGTTTCGCCTATGTGGTTTCAGGATACCCCGGAATCTGTGGAAATAAAAAGAGCCAGGAAAACCCTGTCCGACGAGGATCTTTGCGAATTCATAAGAATAGCGCATCAAAAAGGGTTTAAGATAATGCTGAAGCCGCATATTGACATTTTGAACCACCAGAGTGGTTCAAGAGTCGACATAGCGTTTTATAACGATAATGACTGGGAAGAGTGGTTTGATAATTACACTGATATGATCGCGGGATACGCCCTGCTGGCGCAGAAATACGGGATCGAAATCCTGTGTATCGGCGTTGAACTTTCGGGTACGACGGTTGACAGAGGTGATTTATGGAAAAACAAAGTGATTAAAAGGGTAAGGGAATTATATTCGGGAAAGATAACATATGCGGCAAACTGGTATGAGGAGTATGTTAATATCGATTTTTGGGATGAACTTGATTACGCCGGGTTAGACCCTTACTTTCCTCTGACTGAAAAAAACATACCATCCTATGAGGATATACTTGAAGGGTGGAAACCCCATCTTCGTGAAATAGATGAGTGGGCCTGCGGCATTAAAAAGCCCGTCATATTCACCGAAATAGGGTATAACAGCGCCGACGGGGCCGCCCGGATTCCGTTTGAATGGGTTTTGAAAACCCCCGTCAATCTGAAACTGCAGAACGACTGCTATAAGGCGTTGATAGAGACATTCTCCGGCAAAGAATGGTTTCATGGCATTTACTGGTGGTACTGGTATGTTAACCTATCGAAAGGCGGGGAAAGAGACAGGTCTTTTGTGATTCACAAAAAACCCGCGGAAGAAACTGTTAAAGAATGGTATGGAGAAGATATAATAAAAACATCGAAGTAATTTTATCAGGGTGTTGCTGATTAAGGAGATTTCTATGAAGCACAGAATGTTTTTGTCTATCGTGACTGCGACAGTTCTGCTTTTTGGCTTGTCATCCTGCGGAAGGATACAGGAAGACGGTCAGAAAAGCAGTGTATTGTTTTTAACCAGGGCGACGCCCGAACAGCTCGAAGTATGGAAAAAGGCGGTTAACGCTTTTATGGCCGAGAACACGGATATAAGCGTTAAGATCAACAATATGGATTATAACAGTTATTGGTCAAAACTGCAGACCATGATAGCCGGAGGAACCCCTCCCGATGTTGTTTTCATGGAATCGTACCGCCTGCCGGCTTACGCTTTAAAAGGTTCTTTGGTTGACCTTTCAAAATATATCGAAAAATCCCCGAACATCAAACAGGGCGATTTTTTCGGGAAAGCTTTTGATTTATATAAATACGGCGATAATGTATACGGCATTCCGAATGATATCGCCGTTTTCTGCATGTTCTATAACAAGGAAATATTTGATACTTATGAAGTCGATTATCCGGAAGATGGCTGGACATGGGATGATTTTCTGGATATAGCGCAGAAACTTACCGTTGACACAAATGGGGACGGCGCAACCGACATTTACGGGTTCATTTATGGCTATCCTTTCCTGTGGATATGGCAGAATGACGCGTATCTGACCGATAATCCTTATAATCCCGCGAAAATAACAATTACATCCGATAATTTTATAGGGGCTTTGAAATTTCTGGCGGACCTGCGTTTCAAATACAGAGTTGTCCCAAGCGAAGCGGCGGTTCAGGCCTTTAATACGGGACAATTCTTCACCAACGGAAAAGTCGCGATGTGCGTTGACGGGCACTGGATGGTCCCTTATTTTAAAAATAACGTTAAATTCGGATGGGATGTGGTGATGCTGCCGAAAGGAAAACAGAGAGCCACGCTCGGCGAGGGTTCGTGTTTTTCTATATGCAAAGGTTCCAGGAACGTGGATGCTTCATGGAAACTGATAGAATTCCTGGCAGGGCCCAAAGGACAGGAGATAATAGTGAAAGAAGGGTTTTCGACGCCTGCTCTCAAAGAAATAACGGAAACAAACGCATTCCTGTCGCCGCCGCCTAAAAATAAAGGGGCTTTTATTAAATCGATACCTTTCGGCAGGTACCAGCCGAGGATACAAAGTCTCTCTGAACTCGAGAATATATTTTACAGGTTGCATGAACAGGTCGTTATAGATGAAAGAGCCGATATAAAGGCTTTGTGCGAAAAATACTCAAAAGAGATGGAAGAAGTTCTCAAAAACGAAAGAGAGGGACAGCGATGATGAAATTTGTGTGTAAAAAGTATGAAGGGAACCCGATTCTGACGAAGGAAAATATCCCTTTTCCCGCCGAAGCGGTTTACAATTCGGGAGCAGCCAGATATAAAGATAAATATATCCTTCTTTTAAGGATACTTCAGCTTAATACTATATCCTGTTTCGGTGTCGCGGAAAGCAAAGACGGGTTTAATTTCAAAGTAAGGAAAGAACCCGTTATGAAAAAATCCGAGTCCGGCCCCTATGCTTTATATGAAGACAGGGGGATAGAAGACCCGAGAATAACGAAAATCGGCGACGTATATTATATCACTTACAGCTGTTATTCAAATATCGGCTTCAGTACAGGTCTCGCGAAAACGGAAGATTTTGAAAGATTTGAGAGAATCGGAATAATAACCGATATAGATTACCGTAATACCGTTTTATTTCCGAAGAAGATTAATGGCAGATATGTACGCCTTACGAGGCCCAATTACGGTGGTAAAGTCGGGACATGGATATCCTATTCCCCCGATTTGATTTACTGGGGCGATTCAAAGGCTCTGATGATGCCCAGTTCGATAAACATATGGGAAAACAATAAAGTCGGCCCGGGCGGTCCTCCGATTGAAACAAAAGACGGCTGGCTGTGTATTTATCATGCCACAACGTGTACCATGGACGGACAGATATACCGTTTGGGGTGTGCCCTTCTGGATTTGGAAAATCCGGAAAAGGTTATAGGTATAGCGGACCAATTCATTTTAAGCCCGGACGCCGTTCATGAACGTGTGGGTTACGTCCATAATGTCGTATTCACATGCGGGCAGATACCGGAGCCGGACGGGACTTTGAAAATATATTACGGCGGGGCGGACCAATGTATGAATGTAGCGACCGCAAAGACGGACGACCTTATAGAACTTTGCAAAAAAGGGCAAAGGCCGCCATTATAAGATAGTTGAGAACTAAGTTTAGTAGATGAGTAGTTAAGTAGTAAAAGAATAAAACCATTAAACCGCTGAACCATTTTGGAGGAGCAACTTATGGCAAACGAGAGTGTGTTTAAGAGATATAAGGGTAATCCAATCATCACTTCGTCCGCCGTCAAAAGGGCCAACAGCATACATAACAGCGCTGTAGTCCCTTTTAAAGATGGATACGCGGGGGTTTTCAGGGTTGATGAGCAGGATTTCAGATTTACACTGCATGCGGGCAGGAGCAAAGACGGTATCAGGTGGGAAATTGAAGATAAAGAGATTGAGATGAGATGTTCCAATCCGGATATACCGGAGAGCAAAAGAAATTATGATCCGAGAATTACTATGCTTGACGGCGTCTATTATATCACGTGGTGCGTGGATTCTCCGCAGGGCCCCTGCATAGGGTTGGCTAAGACTTCGGATTTCGAAAGTTTTGAAAGAATGGACAATTTATTCCCGCCCGCGAACAGAAACTGTGTTATTTTTCCGCGCAAAATAAACGGGAAGTACGCCGCGCTGCACCGGCCGAGTGACAGGGGTCATACGCCGTTCGGCGATATATTTTATTCGACAAGTCCGGATCTTATCCATTGGGGAAGCCACAGGTTTGTCTTCGGACCACTGCAGGGATGGCAATCGACCAAAGTCGGGCCCGGTCCCGCGCCGATTGAAACAAAAGACGGCTGGCTGCTTATTTATCACGGAGTCTGGACCAGTTGCAACGGTTATCTGTATTACGCCGGAGGAGCTATCCTTGATAAGGAAAAACCGTGGAAAGTCCTTTACAGGACTAAGGATTACCTGTTGGCTCCCGTCGAAATCTATGAAAGGGTCGGAGATGTGCCTAACGTAGTTTTTCCCAGTTCCGCGGTTGTAATGGGCAATACTTTGAGATTATATTACGGTTGCGCCGACACCTGTGTTTCCATAGCCGAAGCCGATATCGGTGAAATCACGGAATTTATAAAAACACACAGCTTTTAGCGTTACGGTAAAAACATAAGATTTTACCGGCGAGCCTGCCTGTTGTCCCGTTCTGTGATAACCCCGCAAGACGCGTCTGTTTTAATATAGGACCTATTCACCGCGGTTTTATAATCTGTTGACACTATATGTTTAAAAAAATATAATCACTTACCTGATGTTTTTAACCGGTATATTATTAATCAGTTAAACTATGCAAAAACCAGTGATTCCAAATCATATTGCCATAATTATGGATGGCAACGGAAGATGGGCGAAGAAAAAAGGTTTGCCGAGAATTAAAGGGCACTTCGAGGGTTCAAAAACCGTCCGCCGTGTTGTGGAAGCGTGTATCGAACTGAAAGTCAGATACATTACTCTATACGCTTTCTCGACTGAGAATTGGAAGAGGAGCAAGAGGGAAATCGGCGCGCTGATGGGCCTTTTAAATAATTTCCTTAATTCCGAACTTAATAATATGATGAAAAAAGGCATAAAGTTCAAGGTTATAGGGGATATAAGCCTTTTTTCGCCCGGGTTAAGAAAAAAAATAATTTCCGGTGAGAAACATACAAAAGACAACACGGGTTTAACACTTGTTCTCGCCCTGAACTACGGCTCCAGAGCGGAAATACTGAACGCCGTGCGCGAAATAGCGGACAAATGTTTGAAAGGCGACATTAAACCGCAGACGATAGATGAAGATGTCTTTAAAAGGCATCTCTATACGAAAGATATCCCGGATCCAGATCTATTGATAAGGACCAGCGGTGAAATCAGGCTGAGCAATTTTTTACTTTGGCAATGTTCTTACACCGAATTTTATTTTACCGAAGTTTTATGGCCCGATTTCGGCAAAGACGACCTGATGGAAGCCATTATGGAATATTCCAGACGTGAAAGAAGATACGGAAAAGAAAGAGCGTAAAATTTATGAATAACCTTGGTAAAAGATTGTTCAGCTCGGCCATATTGATATTTCTTTTATTGCTGTTGATTTTCTTCGATAACACATATCTGATTATCGGCGGAGCCATTGTTTTTGTTTTCTGCGGTTCGGTGGAGTTTTATGATCTTGTACAGCAGAAAGGCATCAAAGCGTCCAAGTGGTATGGGACTATTTCCAATATAATCATTATCATAGTTGTGGGCGTGCTGTGCGGTCTGAATGAAAGAGCCCTGTCTCTTCTTGCATGGGTTTTTCTGTTTGCCGCCTGCGGCGCTTTTATAAGACAGCTGTTTGTCGCTTCCACGAACAATGCCATATTCGGGATATCAACGACTATACTGGGTATATTTTATGTGGGATACCTTTTCAGTTTTCTGGTGTTACTGAGGTTTTTTCAGTCCATTGCCGCGGGCAAATACTATCTGTTTTCCGCGGTGATGATGATTAAATTTTCGGATGCGTTCGCGTTTTTCATCGGTTCCGCTTTCGGCAAGCATAAGCTTAATTCCAGATTGAGCCCCAAAAAAACCATAGAAGGACTGGTAGGCGGCATCATAGGTTCCGTGGCAGGCGGGCTGATAACATGTTTCTTCATCAAGGAAGTCGGTTTCTCGGTCTTTGACGCGGTTGTACTGGGGTGTATTATCGGGGTTGTGGCTGAGATAGGCGACCTTTCGGAATCTCTCTTGAAAAGAGACGCTGAAATAAAGGACTCGAAACAGCTTTTCCCGGGACTTGGGGGAATGCTCGATGTCCTCGACAGCCCTCTTCTATGCGCGCCGGTTTTTTATTTTTATGTAAGGTATATTTTGAAGTAGACAAATAGGAAAGGCTGAGGTTCGGGCACAAGCATGTGGACAAAATTTTATAGATATTTTTTCCATATGCCTCGGACATGCTCGCTTCGTGAGCAGGTTAAGATTGGTTAGGGAGTAAGTTTTAGAGGGCCTCTTTTTTGCGAGCGGCTACGCCTTGCCTGCCGGCAGGCAGGGTGCCCGAAGGGCGAGCGAACCCTCCACAATGCATTGGCGGACAAGTAAAAAAGTGGAGTGCAGGAAGACTTGGCGGGGCTTACAAATGTCCCTGAAAAATTTACTCCCTAAACAAGAAATTACTGTAAAGCTGAAAATCTGGTTTCATTACTAATATAATGCAAAAGAAAATATCCATACTTGGGTCAACGGGTTCCATCGGGTGCAGTTGTCTGGACGTAATCCGGAAAAACCCGCGCCTGTTTAAAGTGTTTTCTCTGAGCGCCGGGAAGAACAGCGGATTACTGCTGAAGCAGGTGCGCGAATTCAAACCGCGATACGCCGTTATTGCCGATCAAAAAGAATACACGGCTCTCAGGAAGAGAATGCCCTCCGGCGTCAGGCTTCTTACGGGAAAGGACGGAATTATAGAGATCGCGTCCATGGGAGAAGCGGATATTTGTGTTTCTTCTTTGGTCGGTTCTACCGGATTGTCTCCTACATACGCGGCGGCGGGCACCGGCAAGAGGCTTGCGATAGCGAATAAAGAATCATTGGTCATGGCGGGGCAGTTTATAATGGATAAGGCCCGCCGGTCCCGGACGGAAATTATACCCGTGGACAGCGAACACAGCGCTATATTTCAGTGTCTTGAGGGTAACCGCAAAGCTGATCTGAAAAACATTATTCTTACGGCTTCAGGGGGGCCGTTTTTGGATTGCAGTAAAAGACATATGAGTTCCGCGGGACCGGAACATGCCTTAAGGCATCCGCGCTGGAAGATGGGCGCGAAGATCACTGTGGATTCCGCGACATTGATGAACAAGGCGCTTGAGATTATTGAGGCAAAATGGCTTTTTGGAGTCGATTCAAAAAAAATCAAGGTGTTGATTCACCCCGAGTCTATAATCCATTCGATGGTTGAATTCAAAGATAATTCGGTTACAGCCCAGCTAAGTGTTCCCGATATGAGAATTCCCATTCAATACGCCCTGTCTTATCCCGTCAGGATTGAATCGCCCGCGGGAAATTTGAATTTATCACATATAAAAAATCTGAGTTTTTTCAGACCCGATACGGCAAAATTCCCTTTTTTAAAAATGGCTTACAGTGTTCTGGAAAAAGGCGGTGTGTATCCCGCGGTTATGAGTTCGGCGAATGAAGTTGCGGTGGATGGTTTTTTGAAAAAGCGGCTGAATATTACACAGATATATGAAATTGTCGTCAACACTCTTTCATCCGCAAGGAATAGAAAGATGAAAACAATTGAAGATGTGGAAGATACCGATCGCTGGGCAAGGGAATATGCGTCGGAATTGCTAAAAAAGAAAAGGGGAATCCGCTGATGGACTTAATTTTGAATATTTTGATTTTTGCGGTATTTTTGGGCGCTCTTGTCTTTGTCCATGAATTGGGTCATTTTCTGACGGCCAAATTCATGAATATTTATGTGTTCGAATTTATGATAGGTTTTCCTCCAAGGCTTTTCAAAATAAGGAGGAAAGAGACGGAATATGGAATAGGCTCAATACCCATAGGGGGGTATGTGAAAATGGCCGGACAGGAGGATTTTCCCGGGCACGAAGACAAAGAAGTCAAAGATATGGGCGTAAATATTCCCGAACACCGGAAATTCAACAGAAAAAGCATTTGGCAGAGAATGGCTGTTATAGTCGCCGGTCCGTTTATGAATCTTCTCTTCGGGATATTTGTTTTCATAATACTTGCTTTCTTTGGGCATCAGATATTGATGGGCATGAAGGAAAATTATGTCGGTGCCGTTCTTCCTGATTCTCCGGCCGAAAAGATCGGGTTGCGCGCAGGGGACAGAATCGTAAGCGTGGACGGTATCGAAACCGCGACATTCGAAGATGTAAGGTGGCGTATAATTTCAAAAGCGGGGGATGAGATAAGTTTAGGCGTAAACAGAAACGGTTTGCCTCTGGATTTGACTGTTGTCCCGGAAAAACCCAGGGGCCGGAATTACGGCGGTATAGGAATAACACCCTTTGATTTCATTGAAGTTTATGAAGTCCAGAAGGATACACCCGCCGAAAAAGCGGGGCTTATTCCGAAAGATATTATACTTAAAGTCAACGGAGATTACGTCCAACTTTTTGATTTCAGCGCTCTTACCGCCGGCAAATTAGGCAGAAAAATGGAATTGACCGTTTTGAGAGATGGCGAAAAGAAAAAAGTATCATTAACTCCCATGCCGTTGAAATGTTTGTAGGGTATGTTTGTCACGGAAGACAACATGGTCGTTGTTTATGACGAAGGAAAAGCTGGGGGCGCGATTCGCACGGGAGACAGGATAGAAAGATTCAACGACATCGCCGTAAATAAGAAGAATCAGGCGAATGAACTTATTTCAGCTCTGTCCAAGGGTTCAAAAGTCAACCTGTCTGTTTTCAGGCGGCAGAAGGGTTTACCTGAAGAACGAATCGAAACGGCATCAAAAATAGATTTTAAAGGTGTTATAGGAGTTAAAACCGGACCTTCCATGATATTTGAAAAATATCCGTTTTTAAAAGCGGTTCGCAAAGGATTGGAACAATCGGTTTCGACTTTGAAAATGGTTGTCGGTTCTTTGGCCCTGCTATTTTCAGGCAGGGTCGGGTTTGACCAGTTACAGGGTCCGGTCGGTATCTTTAAAGTTACTTCTGTTGTGGCAAGTTTCGGTTTTTCCAGCCTTGTAAAATGGCTCGGTGTCCTCAGTATGTATCTGGCGTTTTTCAATATACTGCCTTTGCCGATGCTCGACGGGGGGCATATACTCCTGTTATTGATAGAGAAGATAAAAGGCAGTCCCATAAACGAAAAGTATGTTCTTATATGGCAGAAGGTTGGTTTGATACTGATTGTCTTTCTGCTTCTTTTTGTGACGTTTAACGATATAAGGCTTAGATGATAAGACGCAAAACAATAAAAATAAATGTCGGGAATGTGGTTGTCGGCGGAAATGCTCCTGTGTCTGTGCAGTCGATGACTAAGACTGATACAGGAGATGTTGATGCGACATTACGCCAGATAGGCGAGTTGACCGGCGAAGGCTGCGAGATAATAAGGGTAGCGGTAAAAAATTCTTCCGAGCTGAAGCCGTTCCGCAGGATCGTAGAAAAAACCAAGATGCCTGTTGTAGCCGATATACATTTTGATTACCGCCTCGCAGTCGGGTCCGCGGAAGCGGGGGCTTCATGTATAAGGATCAACCCGGGGAATATAGGTTCTCCGGAGAAAATAAAATTCGTGGTCGATTGTCTTAAAAAACACAGGATTCCCATGCGTATAGGGATTAATTCAGGGTCCCTGGAACCCGAATTGCTTAAGAGATATAAAAGACCGGTTCCCGAAGCGCTTGCGCAGAGCGCGATAAAAAATATAAAGCTGGTTGAAAAGTTCGGCTTTCACAGCCTGAAAATATCCATTAAATCGACAAGCGTGAGAGACACGTGCGAAGCATACAGACTTCTGGCGCCGAAAACTGTATACCCTTTTCACATAGGCGTTACCGAAGCCGGGACATTATTTTCCGGGACAATTAAATCGGCTGTTGGGCTGGGCAGTTTGCTTTTAGACGGCATAGGTGATACGATAAGAGTTTCTCTCACGGCGAATCCCGTTGAGGAAGTAAGGGTTGCCAGGGAGATATTAAAATCTCTGGGATTAAGAAAATTCGGTCCCGAGATAATATCCTGTCCTACCTGCGGAAGAAAAGAAATCGATGTAGAGAAAATAACGATAGGGGTGGAAAGAATTGTTTCCGGAGTGAAAAAAGCCCTTACGGTTGCCGTAATGGGCTGTTCCGTGAACGGGCCCGGGGAAGCGAGAGAAGCCGATATCGGCATCGCGGGCGGGAAAAATATTGGATTTATTTTTAAAAACGGTAGAATTATTAAGAAAGTTAAGCCTGAAAAATTACTGGACGAATTTAAAAAAATCATTGAGAGAATAAATAAAAACAGTTAAGCAGTTGCGGTTTAATATTTTTGTTTTTTACTATTGAATTATTTAACTGAATTATCTCGGAGAAATTATGCGGTGGAGTAAGGCGTTAATTCCCACATTAAAAGAGTCCCCCTCGGACGCCGAAGTCGTGAGCCATAAGCTGATGGTGCGTTCCGGCATGATAAGGAAAGTGGCACCCGGTATTTATAATTATCTTCCGCTTTGTTTCCGCGTAATAGAGAAAATAAAAGATATAATAAGAGAAGAGATGAATAAAGCGGGAGCGCAGGAACTGCTTATGCCTATCCTTTCTCCCGCGGAATTGTGGCAGGAAACCGGCAGATGGGATATTTACGGCAAAGAACTGATGAAAGTCGAAGATAGGCACAAGAAACATTATGCATTAGGTCCTACACACGAAGAAGTTATAACTGATATTGCAAGGAAGGAATTAAAGTCATACAGGCAGCTTCCGGCGTGTTTTTATCAGATACAGACAAAATTCAGGGATGAAATCAGGCCAAGATTCGGGGTAATGAGAGGCCGTGAATTTATTATGAAAGACGCCTATAGTTTTCACCGGACGGAAGAAGATCTCGATTCTTATTATAAGGTTATGTTTAAGACGTATTCCGATATTTTTCGGAGATGCGGATTGAAGTTCAGGGCTGTATTGGCTGATTCCGGGGCGATAGGGGGAGATGTCACGCATGAGTTTATGGTTCTTGCGTCTTCGGGAGAATCTCTCGTTTTGAGCTGTCCCGATGATAAATGCGGATATGCGGCGACGAGCGACACTGCGGAATCGGTAATACCTTGTCCGGATGAAAAACACAGATTGTCCGGCTCTTTTGCAGAGAAACATACCCCCGGCAGAAAAACGGTGGAAGAAGTTTCCGATTTTTTGAAAATCAAACCGTTTAATCTGATAAAGACGCTGATTTATAAAACGTCGAAAAAACCGGTTGCCGTGCTTATAAGGGGAGACAGGGAACTGAACACGGCCAAATTGAAAAAATTTCTCAGAGATGGTTTTGTGGAGCTCGCGGAGGATGCGCTTGTTCAGAAGATAACAGGGACCGATGTCGGATTTGCGGGGCCCAGAGGATTGAAAGAAAATATAAAGATATTCGCGGATTTCAGCGTGAAGGATATGGGCCCGGCTGTTATGGGCGCAAACAGGAAAGACACTCATTTTCTGAACGCGTTATCGGGAAAAGATTATCAGGTGGATAAGTTTATCGATGTTTCGATAGCCGCGGCTGGGGATAAATGCGCTAAGTGCGGTATGCCGCTGGACGGGTTCAGGGGTATAGAAGTCGGACAGATATTTAAACTGGGTAAAAAATACAGCAATTCGCTGAAAGCGGGATATATCGAGGAAAACGGCAGGGAAAATACCGGCTGGATGGGGTGTTACGGTATCGGTGTCACAAGGATCATTGCCGCGGCAATCGAACAGAATAATGATGATAAAGGGATAATATGGCCGCTTCAGATATCGCCCTATCATGTTGTTTTAATGGGTTTGAATATGAAAGACTCCGGCACGGTCGAAGTATGCGAGAAGCTTTATGGCGAACTTACGGACGGAGGGGTAGAAGTTCTCTTCGATGACAGGGATTTAAGGGCTGGATTTAAATTCAAAGACGCGGATTTGATAGGGATCCCGATTAAAATGATTGTAAGCGAAGCTAATCTCAAATCCGGCAGTATTGAAATACAGGATAGGATGACCGCAAAAAGCGAAATATTCTCCCTGGAACGGGCGGTATCCGTTATAAAAGAAAGAACCGTTCTTTCCAATACGGATTAATCTGTTTTTTCTTGACATTTTCCACAGCGTAAAATATACTTTTCCAACACAATAAGTAAAGTCCTAAGTGGGAATACACCCACTTTTTTTATTGGGGTGATGCCGCCGGAAAATGGCAATATTTCCGGTTTGCCGAAAAGGAGATATATTTCTATGAACGGGGATTTACTGTCAGTGCTGGAATATTTAGAGCGCGAGAAGGGGATAAGCAGGGAAACGCTTATCGCCGCGGTGGAAAGCTCTTTGTTGTCGGCTGCCAGGAAAAGCAAAATTAACGAAAAAGAACTTGAGATAAAAATCGATCCCAAAACAGGCGAAATCAAAGCGTTTGCGTTTTTGGAAGTTGTCGGCAAGGTGGCGGATTCCATAAACGAGGTGTCGCTTTCCGAGGCGAAAAAAACCGTTAAAGGAGTTAAAATAGGCGAAAAAATAAAAATTGAGGTAAAGCAGAAAGGTTTTGGCAGGATCGCGGCGCAGACCGCAAAACAGGTTATTATACAGAAAATCAAAGAGGCCGAGCGGGAAAACATCTTCAATGATTATAAGGATCGGGCGGGCGATATAGTGACAGGTTCGGTAAGAAGGTTTGACAGAAGGGATATCATTGTTGATTTAATTAAAGCTGAAGCTCTGCTTCCGTTCAAAGAGCAATGCCACGGGGAAAGTTATAACATAGGGAACAGGATAAGAGCTTATATTTACGATGTCAGGATGAGCCCGAAAGGCCCCGAGATACTTCTTTCGAGAGCTCACCCCAACTTTGTCAAGAGGTTGTTTGAACTTGAGGTTCCTGAAATTGCCGATGGAACCGTTGAAATAAAGGGGATATCAAGGGAACCCGGTTACAGGACCAAAGTAGCTGTCTATTCAAAGGATGAGAAGATAGATTGTGTGGGGGCATGTGTGGGACTGAGGGGTTCCAGGGTCAAAAACATAGTCGCTGAACTGGGAAATGAAAAAATAGATATAGTGAGATGGCATGAAGATACGGCGGTTTATGTCAAAGAAGCTTTGAATCCCGCGAAATTAAAAAATGTGCAAATCGATGCCGGGCAGAAAATAATTTCTGTAACGGTGGATGATGATCAGTTGTCGCTTGCTATAGGTAAAAAGGGCCAGAATGCCAGGCTTGCCGCAAAACTTTTGGGCTGGAAAATAGATATCAAGAAGTCCTCGGATGTCAATGTCAGGGATAAAATAGAACATGCCTGGCATGAACTTGCTCAAATAGACGGAATAGACGAATCTATCGCGAGGGCTCTTGTTGAAGCGGGATATACCGATATGGAAGGGCTTGCCCTGGCGACATGCGATGATCTGATGAAGATACCGGGAGTCGGCGAAAAAACAGCCGAAAAAATCGCTGATGGGATAAAAAATCTGAAAAAGGATAAAAATTGAGAGTATACGAACTTGCCAAAGAATTAGATTTGAATAGCAAAGATGTTATAAAGATCCTGAAAGATAACAAAATTGCCGTTAAAGGGCATATGTCTTCCGTTTCCGATAAAGACATAAAATTAGTGAGAGATACAGTCTCAAAAAATTCGAATGCGGCTGAAGCGGCAAAGAAGAAAAAACAGCCGCTCCCGGATGAAATATCCCCGAAAACGAAAAAAGAAAAAACGGAAGCCAAACCTTCTGAAGCCGACAAAAAAGAAGAAAGAAGCGAAGAAACCACTAAAACACTCGACGTGGATTTTCCCATATCCGTAAAAAATCTTGCCCAGGAAATCGAAGCAAAACCCAATGAGCTTATAGCGAAACTGATGACGATGGGTGTTTTTGCGTCGCTCAATCAGAAGCTTGACGCCGATACAGTGGAAATCATCGCTCACGAATATGGATATGAGCTGGTCAAGAGAGAGGCGAAAAAACCGGAAATCGTTCCGGAAATAGTGGAAGAGAAAAACGCGTTTGAAAATGAACTGCTTGAAAATATAGAAGACAAACCGGAAGATTTAAAGCCGCGGGCGCCTGTCGTTGTTTTTCTGGGACATGTTGACCATGGGAAGACCACCCTTCTCGATTATATAAGAAAGACAAAAGTAGTCACAAAAGAACACGGCGGCATAACCCAGCATATAGGCGCTTACAGGGTGAATTCATCCCATGGATCTATTACATTCCTTGATACGCCCGGACATGAGGCGTTTACCGCTATGAGGGCGAGAGGCGCCAATATAACCGACGTAGCGGTTTTAATTATTGCCGCGGATGACGGTATTATGCCCCAGACGATCGAAGCTATAAATCATTCGAAATCCGCGAAAGTCACGGTTATGGTCGCTATTACAAAAGTTGATAAGCCCACGGCAAATGTTGAAAGAGTCAAGAGACAGCTTTCTGAACTGAATCTGGTTACTGAAGATTGGGGCGGGGATATTATCTGTTGTGAAGTTTCCGGGATTACCGGCAAAGGGGTGGACCATTTGCTCGAGATGATATCTCTCCAGGCCGAGATTCTTGAACTTAAGGCCAATCCCGCCCGTCCGGCTGAGGGAAATGTTATTGAGGCGAAATTAACCCGCGACAGGGGTCCCATAGTAGTTGTGTTGGTGAGGAAAGGGACATTGAAAAGAGGGGATATTATTGTAAGTGGTATGTATTACGGAAAGGTTACGGCGCTGATAGACGAAAACGGGAATAGTCTTATTTCCGCCGGGCCTTCCGTTCCCGTTGAAATACTTGGTTTTGGAGGTGTCCCCGAAGCCGGTTCCGATTTCAGGGTAGTTTCAAACGAAAAGGTTTCCAAAAGTATTTCGGAGCGCAGACAGCAGAAATATAAAGACGAATTGTCGGATAAAAGACAGAAAGTCACGCTTGAAAATCTGTATGACCGTATTAAAGAGGGAAAATATCGCGAACTCAGGATAGTTTTAAAGTGCGATGTCCAGGGATCGATGGAAGCTATACTCAAATCACTGCATGCTATAGATTCTCAGGAGGTCAACCTTAATATAATACATAGCGGGCTCGGGGATATAAACGATTCGGATATAATGCTTGCCGCGGCTTCAGGCGGGATAGTCGTCGGTTTTCATGTAAGAACGTCTTCCGGCATTGGGGATCTTGCCAAGAGACAGGGAGTGGAAGTAAGGAATTATAAGATTATTTATGACTTGATAAATGAGATAAAACTGGGGCTGGAGGGTTTGTTGGAGCCCGAACAGAACGAAGTCATCACCGGTCATGCCGAAGTAAGGGAGGTCTTCAAAATTTCCAAAGTCGGCAATATAGCGGGCTGTTATGTTTTGGACGGTTATATCAACAGGAATTCTTCTGTGAGAGTGTTGAGGGACGGCGAAACCATGTTTGCAGGCAGAATCGATTCGCTTAAAAGGTTTAAAGATGAAGTAAAGGAAGTCAAGAAAGATTTCGAATGCGGTATTTCCATCGAGGGATTCAGAGATTTCTCGAAAGGGGATATCATAGAATCTTATATAATTGAAAAAAAGGTCAGGAAATTATAAAGGTTTTCAACTCCGCCTGTGTCAATGCCATCCTAAAATGAAAATTGGATTACTTCAGATGAGAATTGAGATTCCGTGGGCGTTATCGCTGAAGGATAAAAGAAACGCCGTAAAAGGTCTTAAAGACAGGATATCGGACAGATTTAATGTCGGGATTTCCGAAACAGGCGACCTGAGTTTAAAAAATTCGGCGGAGCTCAGCGTGGTAACGGTGTCAAATAACGCGGCTATGAATGATAAAATTCTCACATCCGTGGTTAATTATGTTGAGACCGATAAAAACATCGGATTGGCCGATTACAGAACAGAACTTTTATAGGCGGGATAATATGTCTAACAGGGTTCCGAGGGTTGCCCAACAAATCAAACAGATAGTGTCGGAGATTGTCTTTAAGCAGGTGAAAGATCCGAGAGTCGGTTTTGTTACGGTCTCTCGCGTCAAGTTAAGCAGCGATTTACGCGAAGCCCTGGTATTCGTAAGCATACTGGGCACGGAGAAACAGAAAGAGGATACGATGAAAGCGCTGAAGCGGGCGGCGGGATTTATCCAGCATAATCTTGGTAGGGAAATGAGCCTGAAATTTACGCCGCATATCAAATTCAAATACGATACTTCTTTGGATTATGCTTTTCACATAAACGAGGTTCTGAAAGAAATAAAAAAAGACGGGGAAATGTAATGGAAATCAGCCAGCAGATATTGAAAGGCATGAAAAATTTTATAAAGAAAAGCAGGAAGATTGCGGTGGTCACGCATATAAACCCCGACGGGGATGCTATAGGTTCGGCCCTTGCGATACTGATGGGTCTGCAGAAAATGGGGAAAGAGGCTGTGGGTTTCTTGCAGGATTCAGTTCCCGATAATTATTCGTTTCTTCCCAAATCGGGGACATTAAGAATTGTTGATTCGATACCGGATGAGTATGACGCTCTCGTAAGCCTTGATGTCCCGGAACTGGACAGGCTCGGGAAGTTCGAAAAAAATGTTTCCAGATTTAAAAATATAGTCAATATAGACCACCATATATGCAACGCGAATTACGGATCGGTTAATCTTTCGGTTACTTCGGCCGCGGCTACCGCGGAACTTGTATATGAACTGATGAAAAAGATTCAGATAGAGATAGATTATGAGATTGCTCTTTGTATTTACACGGGCATAGTTACCGATACGGGGTCCTTCCAATACAGGAATACGACTTCCGAAACCCACAGGATAGTTGCCGAACTGATGGAAAAAGGTATAAAACCCGAAGCGGTCACGGAGGAAGTGTATGAGGCCAAGACTCTCTCAAAAGTCAAATTGCTCGGACTGGCGCTTGAGACAATGAGTTTTAGCGCTGACGGACAAATAGGTTGGTTGTGGGTCACAAAAAAAATGAAGGATGAGATCGGCTCGAATCCTGAGGATACCGAGGGTTTTGTGGATTATGCTAGGTCCGTGAAGGGAGTCAAAGTCGCCGTCTTTTTCGAAGAACTTGAAGGTAATAATGTAAAAATGAGCATCAGGTCTAAAATACAGCATGTCGACGTAAATAAAATTGCGCATAAGTTCGGCGGAGGCGGCCATCCGTCAGCCGCGGGAGCGGTTATCTCGGGCACTCCGAATGAGGTTGAGGAAATGCTGGTTAAAGTGATAAAAATTGAATTCGAAAAAAGAGAGAACTGATTGGACGGGATTTTAATCATCGACAAACCTTCCGGCCCCACATCCCATGATATTGTTTCCGCTGTAAGGAGAAAACTGGATATAAAAAAAGTGGGGCATGCGGGAACTCTGGATCCCATGGCCTGCGGTGTGCTGATAATCCTAACCGGAAGGGCGACTAAATTGTCCTCCGAATTACTTTGTTCAGATAAGACTTATATTGCAAAAATAAGGCTGGGTGTTTTAACAGACACTTTTGATCTGGATGGGACAGTCAGGTCTGTTTGTGACGTCCCCGATTTCAGCGAAAAATACATTGACGGGGTGCTGAGCAAATTTGAAGGCGAGATTTTCCAGTTACCGCCTATGTATTCGGCGAAAAAGATAAACGGCAAAAAACTTTATGAAATTGCGAGAAAAGGAATCGAGGTGGAGAGAAAGCCGGCGAAAGTGAATGTTTACGGGATAAAAAGAATAAATTACGCCAAACCGGATCTGACCGTGAAGATTTCCTGTTCAAAAGGGACTTATATAAGAGCGCTTGCTTATGATATCGGCAGGGTTTTGGGGTGCAATGCCTGTGTCGCGTATTTGCAAAGAGTGGAAAACGGCTGTTTTTCGATAAAAGACGCCCTTCCTTTCGAGAGATTTAAATTGATGGAAAAGGCCGAGATCGCTGAATCAAAATATTTTTTGAGTAAAAATAATGAAAGTTTTAAAGACATTAAAAGAAGTTAAGTTTGAAAGCCGGACCGCTTTGACTCTGGGTTTCTTCGACGGCTTGCATAAAGGTCACAGATTGGTTATATCCGGGATAGTCGAGTATGCCGCAAAACACGGGCTTCCTTCCTTAGTTTTTACTTTTTTGCCCCCGACGACGCGGCGAAACCTCGTTTCGAAAAAAAGGCCTTTTCTCACTTCATCCGACCACAAGATCAGGCTTATAGAAGAAATGGGAGTCGATTATTGTTATATTCAGAAGTTCACGAAGTCTTTTTTGTCCATAACCGCGCCTGATTTCCTGGAGAAGGTTTTATTTCCGAAATTTAAACCGGATTATATCTGTGTCGGTTCGAATTTCCGATTTGGCAGAAATCAGAGGGGAACCGCGGAAATGATGCGCAAGGCGGCTGAACATAGAGGTGTCGGATTTAAGATGGAAAAACCTTTTCTGGTTAACGGCAGAATCGTAAGCAGCAGCAGAATAAGAAAACTGATCGAATCAGGCAGGATAGAAACAGCTTCCGATTATCTGGGAAGGGCTTATTCTGTGCTTGGAACGGTTATAAAAGGAAAAGGATTGGGAACTAAACTCGGTTTTCCGACGGCTAATTTGGATCCCCATAATGAAGCCATGCCGCCTCTCGGCGTTTACGCGACGAAAACAAGGATAGGCGGAAAACTGTTCGGTTCCGTTACA
>JAQUNG010000015.1 GCA_028717725.1 bacterium
TAAAAGTGACGCGCAGAATAATGTTGACAGTTATTATTCGAGGGTTAATCCCACAGTCGCTCATATGGACGCGAATGAAGTGGTAATAATGCAAAGATATTATGCGGGAGGAGACGACGGTGTAGCGGGAATGCCGTTTTGCCCGGAACACGAAATAGATTCCAAGAGAGTTCTGATGTATGACGACCCGATAACCGGCACAGACGAGTATCACGGAGAAGGAAGGAGCTATTTGTTTGTGGACGGGACGGTTGTTTTCTGGTCAAATAAAAGAGGCTGGCCGGACCACGATAAACTGTAGTGATTATCGGGGGAAGCAAAATCCCGAGTTTCCCCGCGGGGGATGCGGGAAAGCGCACATTAAAATGCGAGCGGCTTGGAGGTAACACCGTGAAACACGGTTATACATTGGTGGAAATGCTTGTTGTGGTAGTAATTGTTTTTATCCTTATATCCATAATTGTTCCCACCACGGTTGTTGTGCAGAAGAGAGCCAATAGCGTTGCCTGCATAGGAAACCTTAAACATATACACGGCGCTCTTGAACTCTATACCCTGGACAGCAATTATTTTTACCCTAAAATAAGATATAACGCGGATGGGGGGAGCAACTACAGATGGGATGTGTTCCTCGTGAGAAAAGGATATGTTAACGTAAGTAATAAAGATATCGCGGTTAACGCCGCTCCCGGCGAGCTTTTTATCTGCCCGTGGCACCAGAAAATGGCGAAAAGGAAGGGCGTGTCAATTAAGCGGAGTTATGGTATGAACGGTTCGATGAGAAAAACAGGAGGCAACGGGACATGGGATACGGCGTCAAACGATATAAATGTAAAAAAACAGTGGTGCAGCGTCCCTTACGCGGAAGCGATACTTATCGCTGAAGCAAATGACGGAACGGAAATTGCCGATGACTGGGAATCGGTTTATAATGTCGACTGGGGACATGTCGCGTGGGAAAGGCATGATTCGCGCTCAAATTATCTTTTTGTGGACGGGCATGTCGAATCCCTGCTTCCGGCGGAGGGGGGAAATTATTTTGAATGGCAATAGCGGAAAGGCAATGCTGTGAAAAAAGCTTATACATTGATGGAGATGCTGGTTGTGATGGCTATAATAACAATTCTTGCCGGTATTATCCTGCCGGGCATATGGGCCGCTAAAGAAAGAGGCCAGCAGGCAACGTGTATAAATAATTTAAGGCAATTGGGGTTTGCGTTCCAGATGTATATGCAGGAAAACAAAATGTATATTCCTCCGGAAAATGCCGGCGGCATAGGCTGGGACCAGAAAATGTATCCTTATATACAGGCCGAATGGACGACGAAAAAATCGGATATTGTACTGTGCCCTAAATATGTCAGCGACCATTATGAATATACCCAGAATCCGTCAGCCCCTTTAATGACGACCTACGGGATGAGCGGGAACTGGGCGCGAAATAAAGGATTGCCTCCCGTCACGTCTTCGCTCGGGTTTCACAAAGCTACTTACCACAGGAGATGGGAAAATACCATTCTGCTCGGTCCCGTAAGACGAAGAAATCTTAGTGAGTCCGAGTGGGGGGCCTGCATTCCCGCTTCCATCGCTCCGAACTGGGATAACGCCGATACGGAACGGCACAGGGCTAACAGGGCGAATTATCTTTTCCTTGACGGCCATGTCCAGTCGTACACATTACAGCAGACACTTGCCGGACATATGTGGTACGCTAATCAGTAGGAAAACGGTTAAACAGTTCAGTAGTTTTGAATTTTACTAATTTATTTTCCTCAGCCTAAACCTTACCTTCAGACTTTTTCACTGTGTTATGAATTGTTTGATTTTTTCTGCGGATAGGGGATTGTTCAGTATTGCCTCGTTGGTATGCCCGCCTGATGTTTTAAAAAATTCTTTCGGTTCTGAAGCCGACTCGAATAATCTTTCTGCCTGTTCAAAAGGGACGGTTGTATCATCTGTGCTGTGCATTATAAGTTTCGGGCATTTGACCGCTTTTGCCTTGGATATATTATCGAATTTCATTGTGATAAAATATTTCAGCGGTATTTTAGGAAAAGCTATATCGGCCATGTCCGCGATAGACGCGAAAGCCCCGAAAGTTATCACGGCGGACACATCCCTTTTTAAAGCGAGATTGTAAGCCGCGCTTCCGCCGAGCGACTCCCCGTACAGTATGATTTTATCTTTATTTGCATCATTTCTCATAATTAAATAGTCATATGCGGCTTCGGCGTCGAGATAAAGGCCTTTTTCGCCCGGAATGCCTTTGCTTCTGCCGTAACCCCTGTAATCAAACAGAAACACGTTAAAACCCATGGAGTTAAGCAATTTCGCTATGTCTATCCGGTGCGAAATATTGCCCGCGTTCCCGTGACAGTAAATTACAGTGGCGGCGGATCTGTCGGCGGGTATAAACCAGCCGTTTAATTTTTTATCATCCTGGGAGTAGAAAGTTAAGTCCTCATATTTGAGGCCGAAATCCGACGGCGCAGCCGATATTCTTTTGTCAGGATAGAATATGTGTTTCCACTCGAACCAGCGGAAGGAACAATAGATTATGCCGGCTAAAGCCAGTATTTCTATGAGGATGTTCATGATTTTCATTATTTTATTCTCAAAAGTTTTTTGTTGCCGGTAGAAACTGAGTTAAGTAAATATGTTTCACTCTCTTTTTAGTTCCGGCGTCTTCATTTTGCAGAGCAAAATGGTGAGGGACATTCTTATCTTACTCCTCGCCCCCGCTGATTTGTTTAGAAACCAAAAACAAATCAAAACTGTGGGAACAGGTCAGTCGCTGAGAAAAACTCAGCTCCCGAATCCGTTCAAAATACTTACCTTAACTCTATACCCTTTATTGTATCTTCGCCGATTTTAACCTGACTCTCAGCCTTAACCTTAAATTCTAAATCAAGCTAAATATTAAACTATCCAGCCTGAATATGCAAAACAAAACAGTCAGGTTTTAAATATATAGCGTCTATTTTATGGCTTGACAGAGAAAAGAATAAAGTGTTATACTTTTTCAAATTAAATTGTAGTTAAGTATAACTAAAACAAAAATGGGCCGGGGTTACCGGTTTCATATCCGGTAAAAGGGTGACGTTTGTTGCCTCATATCGATTTTGACTTTGTTAAAAGTTAAATTTATTAATGAGAACGGAATTAAAAAAGTTTTTCATTTTTTCGACGGTTATTGTGTGTTCTTTGTCTTGTTCTTTTTCCGTATCGGCCCAGAAGGATTTCGAAATACGCAAGATATGGCTTGATACCGGACTGCAGTTGGATGAAACCGGCCAGCGTTCGAGCGGTCTCAGTTCGGTTATGTCCCTGGGGAAAAAGCATGGTTGGGCGGCGATATACGTTAATTACAGGAGCCTTCCGCTGTGGGCTGATGATGTAAAACTGGCGTATTATGTCGCGCTCGGTTCAGGGTCAAAGTCCGTTGTCCTCTACGGAGAAGAAAATTATGTAAGCGTTGAGAAGGGGGTTTCCCATAAGGCGGTTATATATGTTCCCCCTCAGGTCTTGGCCAGATACGGGGATGTCCAGAGGATTACGGTTTACATATACCATCAGAACAAATTGCAGGATATGCAGAGTTTCAGGTTTGCGGGCAATAAACAGTGGTGGAAAGACAGACAGATGATCAACGGTCTGTTAAGGACAAAAAAAGAGAGCCCGTTTGCGCTCGATAACTTTAACGAATATGAACTGGTGCGGGAACGATGAATTTTAATTTAGGTTTTTTCAATCCTTATAAGCCTATTTTAGGGCTTGATATCGGCACAAGCTCCATAAAATTGGTAGAATTGAGAAAAACCTCCACAGGAATAAAACTTGTCAATTGCGCCGTCCATGAGTTCGATTTTGACCCCGAAGACAAATCAATAGATCAGACCAATCAGATAATAATTTCCCTCCAGAATATGCTGGCCGAAAACAATATAAATCCCTCGCAGGTGGTCATTGCCGTTCCCGGGCAATCCGTTTTCACGAGATATGTCAAATTGCCCGCCGTCGAAGAAAGCAAAATGAACCAGATAATAAGTTACGAAGCCCAGCAGCAGGTTCCTTTCCCGATAGATGAAGTGGTGTGGGATTATCAGGTGATAGGCGATAAAAGCAGTCCGGAACTCAATGTTGTGCTGGTAGCCATAAAGGCTGAGATAATATCCAGGCTGATAGATTCTGTAGCCGTGGCCAAACTTGACACGGATATAGTGGATGTGGCGCCGCTCGCGTTATGCAACAGTATAATATTCAACCAGAAACAGGCGGTGGCGGGAGAATGCACCGGGGTCCTTGAAATAGGGGCGAAGACGACTAATTTTGTCATCATAGAAGGCGATAATGAGTGGACGAGAAGTATCCCGATAGCCGGCAATATGATTACAAGAGAACTTCAGAAAGAGTTTTCCATTCCATACGCGGACGCGGAGAAACTTAAGAGGGCCGAAGGGTTTGTGCTGTTGGGAACCGAAGAAAACCTTACGGAAAAAGAGAAAAAAACCGGTTTGTGCATTGACAGGGTTATCAAAAGACTGTACGCGGAAATTTCGCGTTCGATAGGTTTTTACAGGACCCAGTCGGGCGGTTCGGAAATAAAAAAACTTATGTTCGCGGGCGGAACCAGCCAGCTTAAGAACCTTAAGGAATATTTCGGCAAAAAACTAAATGTCGCGATCGAGACGGTGGAGCCTTTCAGCCAGCTCGAAATAGACCCGTTTCTCGGACTTGAGGAACTGGCTTCTTCCAAGCACCTGTTTTCCGGAGCGGTAGGGCTCGCGTTAAGAAAAGTCCATAAGTGCGCCATACAGGTTAACCTGATGCCTAAAAAAATCGCGAGGCAGAGAGAAATCGCCAGAAGAAAAGGTTATATTATTTTATCCGCCGTGGTTATTTATATAATTATGCTTACGCTGACTTTTTATTCCAAGGGTATGGTCTGGATGACTAACGCGAGGATAAGCCAATATACCCTGCTTATCGAGGAGATGCAGGGTTTCCGCAGGCAGATAAGCGACCAGAAGGAAAAAATCGACAGATACGAGAACCAGATGGAACTTTATAAATCGCTTTTTGACGAGCGCGTTTTCTGGGTGGACCTTATCCTGGAACTTGAAAAAATAACCCCCGAAAATATATGGATATCCAGGTTATTTGTCAAACGCAGTTCGGCTCCGGAGGAAAGTGATGTTTCGAGAACCAGAAAAACAAGGTCAGTTCGGGGTTCCGACGAGGGCGCTTCCGAAGGAGAAAAAGACAGAGAGATGGGGGACATTCTCGTTCTGAATGCCAATACCACAGGCGTTTTCGACGATGTCAATAAATATTTTAACAGGTTGAAGGAATCGAGTTTTTTTATCGATGCCGCCGAAACGAGAATAGTGGAAGCGGAAAAACACAGCACGGAAATAAGGAAATTTACCTTTGAGTTGAAATTTTCGAAAAACGGGAAATAAAAATGATAGAAATCAAAAAAGATGTGACTCTTTATGTGACGCTCGGCGTATTGTGCGCCATTATGATAGTCTTCCTTTTTGTTTTAAAAGGTGCTGTTTCGAAAAGGTCGGCAAGAGAGGATGAGCTTCAGCAGAAGATTACGGAGTATAAAGTCCTTTTGAGAAGCCCTGATAACCTTTCCGTCGCCACCGTGTCGGCTTTGAAAAAACAGGAGAAAAAGCTTAAAGAAATCAGGGACAGGGTGCTCGGACTGCTTTCAGACGGGAATGACACGGCCAAAGTTGAATTTCTCGAGCCCATAAGGTTTAAGGATGCTCTCCTGTCTTATGAAACCAGGCTGGTTAACAGGGCGGCGGCAAAAAACGTGGCGCTGCCGAAGAACCTCGGTTTTGAGGAATATGAAGGCGTAACACTTCCCATGAAAGAAGACATTCCTCTTCTGATGCAGCAGATGGATATAATCGAAGAGCTTGTGAGCCTGTTTATCAGCACGAAAGTCGGCAGTGTTTCAAAAATAATAAGGAAAGAAACAAAAATAGCGCAATGCAGGCTTATAGAAAATTTGTGCGGCGAGCTTAATTTTGAAATCGAAATGGATTGCACAACGGAATCATTGATTAAATTCATGGCCGGGCTTGAATCGCAAAAATATTTTTTGATAGTCAATGATTTGTCCGTAACCGCGGATAAAACCAACAGCGTAACCATGTATTTAAAGGCCATTAATTTTAATAAGGTTAAAGAGCCGGATGAAACTACCTGACATATCAAATATCAGTTTTGGAAACCTGTTCAGGTTTAAATTTGTCGAGAACCTGGTGAGGAATATCGAAAAAGTGGTGTTTTTCTCCCTTATGCTGATCTGGCTTTTTATTCTGGCCAATTGCGTGGTTAAACTTTTCAGGGAAAATATAAAAACGAGATCAATACTTCAGAATCTCGGTCCGGCGCGTGAAACAACGGGAGCCGGCTTCGGGGATTATGAAAAACTTGCTTCGAATATCGAAACGCTGAAGTCCAAATATTCGGATGTTGACAGTAAAATCGCCAATGACCTTTTCAGCAGGGAAAGTTACAGAAAAATAGATATAAAAATAGAGGATCCCGAAATAATCGATACGGATAAAGACGGTATGCCGGATTGGTGGGAGAAAAAATACGGATTAAATCCCAGAAAAGCGTCCGACGCGCATGAAGATATAGACAAAGACGGTTATACCAATTTACAGGAATATCTGGCGGGAACGGATCCCTCAGACCCCAAAAGCAATCCGGAAGGGCTGGAATATCTTCTGCAGAAATACACCCTGCGCGATATTTCGCGCGAGACCGTTTCCCTGTTATTTATGGGATATACCCAATGGAGCCCGGAATATCTGGATCTTCAGATTAACTGGCGCGATATAAGCCTGTTCCCGAGGGTTTGGAGGGTCGGCGATGACCGCCCCGACAATTTTGAGGGATACTATCTTTCTGAAGATAAATTCAACGGTATAAAAGACAGGCTCAGCGTAGGCAGGCCGAGCCTTAACGCAAGCAGGATAAACAGGTTTCTTGTCATCCCCGAACTTGATTACAATATAGTCCAGGCGGCGATTGATTACCGGAAAGATGAGATAATCAGAGATGTGTCTGACATAACGGGTATAATACAGGTATCAAAAACCGAACTGGATATTCTGAGGGATAAAGTGACCGTCGAAGCCAATGTCAACAGCATGTCCCAGGATGAATTTACGGACTTTCTGAAGGTCGCCGCGGATAACGCCGGGGAAATTGTCGAATACAGGAAAAACAAAGGGTTTTTTACCGATTTAAAAGAATTTTTAAAGGTCGCGAAAGTTCCCGTCTCGAGATTACAGCAGGTGAAAGATATTCTTGTGGCGAAACTTGACCTGAACGCGGCGAGCAAGAAAGATATTATAAAGTTTTTCGGCGCCGAACGCCTGGCCGACGCCGTATTGTTTTACAGGGAAACACAGGGCCTTTTCAGGGATGAATATGATGTTGTTTCAAGGGGAAGGATACAGGGTTACTGTGTTGTGTCATGCGACATAAAAATCAGGAAACTGCCTCCCAGACCGGGCCGTCCCGCCGGCGAAGAAGTGGACGAATCGGAAGTCATCATACAGAAAACGGGAGATGAAACCATCCTTCTGCAGAAAGGAAAAGTCACACAGGGCAGGGAATATTTTGCCCGTGTTTACGATAAAAGCGCAAGAAAAGAAATAATGTGGAACGCCGGAATGAACGTGGGTGATAAAAATTTGTATTTTGAGATTGTCGAAATCAAGCCGGATAAAGTAATATTGAATAAAAAAGGCGAGCAGTATATTTTAAAGTTGAAAAAATAAGGAGACAGATATGAGTATTTCCCAAAGGTCCAAAATTAAAGTTATAAGTTTAGGGATGGTGATTGCTTTTATCCTGGCGGCGCAGCCTCTTGCCTTATCGCTGGATGTCGGAACCGAATCGGCATTGAGACAGCAGGAAAGAAGTATCGCCTCCGAGCACGCGCTTTCAAAAGGAATCACTCTTTATAAAAATAAGGATTTCGATGCCGCGAAGATTGAATTTTCGAGGGCTCTTGAATTCAATCCCGAAAACAGGGAAGCCCTGAAATATATGGATAAAGTCAACGTCGAACTGGCGAAAGAGCAAAAATACCTGGTGAAGAATAAATTCAGGGCCGGGGTCTCGAATTATAAGGCGGGTAATTATAAAAGGGCCGCGGAATTGTTTTCGGAAGTTATAAACGCCGACGCCAACTATCCGGGAGCGCGCGAATACCTCCAGAAGTGCGACAACCAGATAGTCATTTCGGAGAAAAAAGCCGCGTCGGAAAAATATCCCGGGGTTACCGTCCAGGAGATAAACCAGATATATGAAAAAGGGAAGCTTCTTTATGAAAATTCAAGGTATGAAGAAGCGAGAGACGCGTTTTCCGAAGTTATATCCTATAATCCCAATCATGTCCCTTCCATGAGGTATATCGACGCGTGCAATGAAAAAATCAGGACGATAGTCGATGATAATCAGGTAAGGCTTAACAAGGAAGAGATGATAACCCTGAGAAAATCATGGTTCCCGAAAAAAGATTACGGCAAGGATGAAATTCCCGAGGGCGTAGACGAACAAAAGCCGATAGAGATAAGCGCTTCAAGGGAAAAGATAGAAAGGGAATTGGACCAGATAATACCTTTAATTGATTTTACGAATGCCCATTTGAGGGATTTGATTACTTCTCTTTCCGGTATGAGCGGTGTGAATATTATACTTGACGAAAGTGTTTTCCCGTCCCAGAGAACCCGCGAAGAGATAATATTCGAAGGGGATGTAACGGCTGAACAGCTTCTTGAGGATAAAGACGCGCAGGAGCTTGCGGAACTTGAAGCTCTGCTTGCCGAAGAAGTCGGCGAGCCGGGCGGAACAAAAACGGTTGAGAGAGAAACGGATGAGACTGTTTTTGACGATACCATTACCATTTCGCTGAGAAATATTCCTCTGAGAGAAGCGCTGAAATATATAGTAAAAGCCAAAGGATTAAAATACAGGATTGACGATTATGCGGTTGTCATTTCGACTCCCGAAAACCTGACGGAAGAACAGATGGAAACAAAATATTACCATCTCAAAAGCGGAACAGGCGCTTTTACTTCGTTCATCCATACCGAAATCGGAACGGCAGCCGGGGAAAAGACTGTTCTGGGAGGCAGTGTTTCCACGGAACAGATGTCTATCAAAGATGTTCTTGAGCAAAGCGGTGTGCCGTGGCCCGAAGGGAGTAAAATATTCCTGCATGAAAGAACGAGCACTCTGATTGTGAGGAATACTCCTACCAACCTTTCCTTGATAGACGATATTTTAAGGGTTCTTGACATAACGGCTCTCCAGGTGGAGATTGAGGCCAAATTTCTTGACCTTAATGAGGTTGACGCGTCGGAACTCGGCCTTGAATGGATGCTTACCAATGACTGGCGTATGAAGAGCGACGGGAACAGAGGCGTAACAATGAACGCCGATTCTCTTTTCCCCGCAAATATGCCCGCTACCAATAAGATTGCGGCAGGGCCCGGATTCGGGCAGTATCCCGGCGGGGCGTCGTCCGGATACGGCGTAACACGCGGTTTAAGATTTCTCCAGGATGCGGCGGGCAATCCTCTGGGCAATGTATTGAGTATTTCCGGTATTTTGACGAGACCGGAATTCCAGGTTGTGATTCACGCTCTGGCGCAGGATGGCAGGGCTGACGTTTTGTCGTCCCCAAGAGTCGTAACTCTCAATAACCAGGAAGCTACGATAAGGGTTGTGACGGAATTGATATATCCGACCGAATATGAGGTTACGCCTCCCACATGGGACGGTATGGGCATGCCAATTACGGGCGCGGCAGTCGCTCCGGGGGGGTTTGAGACGCGTGAAATAGGAGTTATTCTGAAAGTAATTCCCAATGTCGGAGCCGATAATAAGACCATCAACCTCGCGATTATTCCCGAGGTAAGCGAATTGAGCGACTGGATTAACTACGGTATAACTGGTTACAATGTCGATTTGCCGCAGCCGGTGATATCGACGAGAGTAGTAACGACAAATGTCATTATAAATGACGGGGAAACCATAGTCTTGGGAGGTTTGATGAGAGAAGTGGCCAGTGAAACTGAGGATAAAGTTCCTATCCTCGGAGATATACCTTTCATCGGAAGGCTTTTTAAGAATGAGACACAATCTAACAGCAAGAGAAATCTTATTATATTTGTAACCGCAAATCTGCTGACGCCTACCGGCGAAGCGTTTGCTGCGGAGCAGGAATAATCATGAAAAAGGGAGATAATGTTATGAATACTGTAATAAAAAATTCGCTGGTGATGGCGGTTATTATGATTATTATAGCTGCTGTGTCGGCGACTGCTTTCGGCCAGGTTGACAGGCAGACGCTGATGGAAGCGGAAAGGCTTGCCAGTGAGCATGCGAGAGAACTTGAGTTGGAAAACCAGATGAGGAAAGCCGAGGTGGAACGGCATATGCAGACTGCCGCCGATTATGAAGAGAGGGGAATGCTCATCGAAGCCAAAGCGGAGTATGAGATGGTCCTTGAGATAGAACCCGGCAACAGAGATGCGTCCGGCAGGCTCGCGAAACTCGATTCCGGAATGGAAAAAGCCGTAAAAAAAGAAATTTCATCTAAATTGTCAAAAGGTATTAACGAATACAAGAAAGGGAATTACGCCGACGCGGTCAAGATTTTCGAAGAGGTTATAGATAAAGATCCGGGGAATAAACAGGCCGTGAAATATATGGCGAAAGCAAGGGCGGCTGTATCTGCGGAAAGCGAATTCGGGGTCAGGGAAGTTACAGTGGAAGGCGAGAAAATCGTCCTGGACAACGTCCAGAAATCCGAACAGCTTTACGCTGAGGGCTACTTGTATTTTAAAGATGAGAGATACGAAGAATCCATACCGTTTTTCCAGAAATCTCTCGAGTTAAACCCCGATCATGCCAATGCCAGGCGGCATCTTGAAATGTCCCTGACTAATGTCAGGAAAACCACGGATAAGATATGGGATGACGAAAAAGATGCCTATTTTAACCAGGTGGGACAGCATTGGATGGTTAAGAAGAAAAAAATAGGAGACGATAAAACTTATAAGAGGGTTTCAGAATCCGAACAGGAAAGGAAATCCGCCGCAAAACTGAAGATAGAAAAGGAACTTCAACAGGTTGTTCCCTCGATAAAACTTAAAGACGCGAACCTCAAATATGTGGTTAAACATCTGTCGGGTTTAAGCGGGGTCAACATCCTTCTTGATCCTGCCGCCGCACAGGGAATGGGGGATCAGACAATAACTATTTCCCTTACGGATATACCCCTCATGGAAGCCATTAAATATATAGTAAGGGCAAAAGGGCTGGTCTACAGGATAGATGATTACGCTGTGATAATTACCGATGCCGCGAATGTTTCTGATGAAGAAATGGAAACAAGATATTACCAGCTGGCGGCGGGCGTTACAAGCGGTTCGACTTTCACTACTACTTTTGCCGACGAAGCCGGCGGTACCGGCACCATGGGAAGAGCTGCCGGGCTTGAATCGACCAAAACAATCCAGGATGTCCTTGAGGAGTCGGGAGTCCCTTTCCCCGAGGGAAGTAAGATATTTCTCGATAAGAGAACCGGAATTCTTATAGTCAGGAATGTACCGAGAAACCTAAGTATAATAGAGGATGTCCTCCAGAAACTCGATGTTGTGCCCTATCAGATAGAGATCGAGTCTAAGTTTGTCGAGATGACAGAAGCCGCGGCAAAAGAACTCGGAATCGAGTGGATGCTGACGGATCGGCTGAAATTGGGCGGCGATGACATTGTGGCTAACACGAGACCGTGGGCCGATTCTCTCGGCAAGCCTCAGTACGGGCAATACGGCGGAAATTGGGGAAGAGAAGGAGTAACAAAGGGCGTAAGGTTTCTTGAAGACAGCACGGGAGAGCCGGCGGGCAACATAATGAGGATATCCGCTGTGCTGGGCGTGGCGGAGTTTTCGGCTATTCTGCACGCGCTTGACCAGAAAGGGGACGTAAACGTGCTTTCTTCTCCGAAAGTTACGACGGTTAACAACAGCCAGGCGCAGATAAAAGTTGTCGATGAGATAATTTATCCCACCGAATTTGATGTTACCCCTCCGTCAACCAATGACGCGGGAACGGTTATTACTCCGGCGGTCATTATTCCAAGCGCGTTCGAAACCAGGGAAACAGGAATCCTGCTCAGTGTTATTCCTACCGTCGGCAACGATAAAAAAACGATTACTCTCGCGATGATACCCGAAGTAAGCGACCTTACCGGATGGATTAATTACGGCACGGCCGTTCTTCCCGCAAGACAGCCGATTTTCCAGACCAGAAATGTAAGCACAAGCGTGGTTGTGAATGACGGCGATACGGTTGTTATGGGAGGGCTTATCAGGGAAGAAAAAACAGGAACGGATGACAAGGTTCCTATCATAGGGGATATTCCCCTGCTGGGAAGGCTTTTCAGGAATGAGACAAAGACGACCCAGAAGATGAACCTTATAATATTTGTGACCGCAAAATTAATTACTCCGCGGGGAGATCTTCTCAGAGAATATATGGGTGAAATGGGGAAAAATGACGCTGATTCGAAACCCCTTGTAAAATAATAATTCTTTTAAATATAATGCCTGCCGGCCGAGGGAAGGCCGGCAGGTCCGAAAAATCTCACTTCTATCCGATGGATAAAACAATTTTTACGCCTGTTCGGGAAAGTCCTTGTTATGCGTGACAGAGTTTTTCTGATTATCGACGGGATGTCGTTTGTTTACCGCGCGTTTTACGCCATACAGGACTTAAAAACGGCAAGCGGTTTTCCGACAAACGCCATTTTCGGCTTTGTGAATATGTTCGAAAAACTCTTGAAAGATTATTCCCCCGATTATGCCGCCGTTGCTTTTGATACAAAAGAGCCGACTTTCAGGCATAAGAAATATGAAGGATATAAAGCTACCAGGAAACCCGTGCCCGACAACCTTATACCCCAGCTTGAACCGATAAAACAGATTCTGAAAGCGTATAACATAAGGATATTCGAGTGTCCGGGTTATGAGGCTGATGATGTGCTCGCCACACTGGCCAGAAAAAGCGCGGCAAACGGGATAAAAACCGTGATAGCAACGGGCGATAAGGATATGCTGCAACTTGTGGACGGGAAAAAGATATCCGTCTTATCTCCCGGGATAAAGGAAAATATACTTTATGACCCGGATAAAGTTTCGGAGAAATTCGGAGTAGGTCCGGAAAAAATACGGGATCTGCTGTCTATGTCCGGAGATTCTTCCGATAATATACCCGGTGTCCCCGGTATCGGCATTAAGACGGCCGCAGAATTGATAAGGACTTTCGGGTCACTCGATAACATCCTTAGCAACATAGATAAAATAAAAAGCCCCTCAAAACAGAAAATATTCAGGGATAACGAAAAAAAAGCCCTTTTTTCAAGAGAATTAATCGGTATCGACGAAAATGCCCCGGTCGATTTTAATCCGCATGAGTGCGCTTTAAGAGAACCGGACAGAGATAAGTTAGCAGACCTGTTCGGGGAATATGAGTTTAAAAAACTGGCGGAGAAATATAATCCGCGCCGCGCCGCGGACAGAAAATACAAAATGCTGGTCTCGCCGGATGAAATAAAGGCATATCTGGAAAAGTGCCTCGGACTTGAAAAAGTATATTTTAAAACTCTGGAAAACAAAAAAGATAAGTCTGCCGTGGTGTGTATTTACGACGCGGCCTCCGAGCCGGTATCATTCGCGCTCGATGATAATATCGGCGAATCCGCGGCAAAAACGGTAAAGGATGTTTTTGAAAACGCAAAAATAAAGAAAATCGGATACGGACTCAAAGATGATGTTGTCAGGTTAAAAAAAGCCGGTATCAGTCTGGCGGCGGCGGAATCCGACGCGGAAATAGCCGCTTATCTGTTAAATCCTTCCTTTAAGAGTTATTCTCCGGACAATATAGTGTTAAGGTATATGGGCGATAAAGCGTTTGCGCGGGGAGAGCCGGATGACGCCGCTTATTGCTGTTACTGCCTTGAGGTATTGCCGGAGCTAAATGATATACTCTCCGGTCTACTCAGGAAAGAAAAAATGTGCTCGTTATATAAAGATGTCGAATTGAAAATAATACCTGTCCTCGCCGGAATGGAAACGGAAGGAGTGAGGATAGACACAGGTATTTTAAAGGATTTATCCGTTGAAATGAAGGCCGAAACGGCTCTATTGAAAGATAAGATTTTTATGGAAGTGGGACGGGAATTTAACGTCAATTCGACGAAACAGCTTGGCAAAGTGCTTTTCGAAGACTTGAAGCTTCCCGCGGGCAAAAAAACCAAAACAGGATTTTCCACAGACGATAAAATCCTCGAAGAACTTGAAAATAAACATCCCGTAATCGGATGTATAAGAAGATACAGGACTCTCATCAAACTGATTTCTACTTATGTCGATACTCTGCCGGAATTGACAGACGGTTGCGGCAGGCTGCACACGACCTTTAACCAGACCGGCACGGCTACGGGGAGGCTGAGCTCGAGCAATCCGAACCTGCAGAATATACCCATCAGAACGGAGGACGGCAAGAAAATCAGGAAAGCGTTTATTCCGAGGGATGGCTGGGTGTTTCTTTCATTTGATTATTCGCAGATTGAGTTGAGGGTTCTCGCGCATTTGTCCGGCGATGAAAACCTTATTGAAGCGTTTACAAATGATATGGATGTGCATTCTTATACGGCCGCGCTGGTAAACGATATAGCTATCGAGGATGTTACGGATGAGCTAAGACAGTCCGCAAAAGCGGTTAACTTCGGGATAATATACGGAATAAGCCCTTTCGGGCTTTCTAAGAACGCCGGCATAGGCAGGAAAACGGCTTCAGAGTTTATCGAAAATTATTATG
The DNA here is from genome assembly GCA_028717725.1 of bacterium. Taxonomy (GTDB): domain Bacteria; phylum Auribacterota; class UBA6266; order UBA6266; family UBA6266; genus UBA6266. The sequence goes on from JAQUNG010000015.1 coordinate 14,932, forward strand.
CGAGATATAAAAGGGTAAAAACGTTCATCGATGAAGTCGTCAGTACGGCGGAGAGACAGGGTTTTGTCGATACTCTTATGGGCAGAAAGAGGTATATAGGCGAGTTTAAATCTTCAAGCCCGAGAGACCGGAGTTTCGCCGAAAGGATAGCCGTCAACACAAAAATTCAGGGTTCTGCCGCCGATATAATCAAAACGGCTATGGTCAGGGTTTCCAATCTGATATACGGCAGGGAATTGAGTTCGAGGATGATATTGCAGGTCCATGACGAACTGATATTCGAAGCGCCTCCTATGGAAGCCGGGATTCTTGAGGATGAGGTCAGCAATATCATGGAACATGTGTTGACTATGGATGTTCCCCTTAAAGTAAAAAGGGCCCGCGGTTACAACTGGGCGGAAATTTGATTTATGGATATAAAAAAATCAGGGATTGCCGGGACGGTTATCGTCGCTGTTTTACTGTCCGTTATTTACGCGGGTGGCTTTTTTATCAGGATGGAGTACCGTTTATTCAGCGAGCGCGAATACGGGAGAGAACTTCCGTTTACCCTTGAAAGCCCTCTCCTTTTCAAATACGCGGATATGCTCGCGTCCGGTTACAATGTGCCCGATATGGATTTCACCGTCCAGCACCCCGAAGGGCTGGATGTAAAAAAGGACCTTTCAACAGAAGGCGGTTTTATTCCGGCGGCAATATACAGGTGTTTTGGTTCCGCTGCTCCATTCAGCAGGTTTATCAGAATATTTTTCCCCGCGTTTTACTGTCTGGGCATATTCGGTATTTTTACCGCGGCGAAAAATCTTTTCGGCGGCGATGAATCCGGCCTTGCGGCGGCCGCCGTAAATTCGTTTTCCCTTATGTCCGTAGTGCGTTCCTCGGGTGTTGAGTTTTCGGGCGAGAATTTCGCCCTGCCTTTTATATGTTTACATCTGGGGCTTGTTTGCGCTTATATAAGAAACCCTTCCCTGTTATACGCCGGCTTATCGGCTGTCGCGTTAGCCGCGGCGCAGGTTTTCTGGGATATGTCACAGATATATCTGTCCATATGGCTGATAATAGCCGTGACATATTTATTCGCGGGGAAGGATATAGGCAAATATAAGCCCATAGTCTTATTCAGCGTCGTTGCCGTTTTTTACGCGGGGATTGTTTCCCCCTATCTGCGGGCTCACGGATTCCTCTGTTCTTTACCGATGCTGGGTTTTTATCTGCTCGGTTTTTTTATGCTATTAACCGGCCAAATAAAGTTTCTTGCAAAAAAACAGGTTCTTGTTATAATATGGTTTGGTTTATGTGTCTTTTCCGGTCTTGTGTCCTTGTACGGTTCGGATTATGGGAGCATTTATTCAAATTTCATTTCCCTGTTTTTTGAAAAAATAAAATACGCAAATCAGATTCCGTCCGACCCGTCGCGTTTAAGCTGGGATGTAAGAGTGCTGTGGACACCGGCGCTTGATTCGGTCGGTTTCAGGGGTGTTCTGGAATATTTCGGTGTTACCGGTTTTGTTTTTCTTTTGGGTTTCTGCAGGCTAATCTATCATGTTTTTAAAAACCGATTTATGGACCTGTTATTTTTAATCCCTTTTGTCCTTATAAGTTTCGCGATGTTTGTTCTTTTCAGGAGAATGTACGTTTTTCTTATCATACCGGTTTCGGTGATATGCGGGTCTCTTACAGCGGGTCTGACCGGAAGATATGCCAGGACGCTTGTATTGTCCTGTTTACTGCTTCTTGCCGCGACAGAAGCTTCGAGGGTATATGCGTGCAGAAGCCGATGGGCAAGGGATATCGATTACGCGGCATACGAAGACATTATGATGTGGGCGGACAATGCCACACCCGAAGGATCCGTAATCCTCGCCAATTTCACGGTTTGCCCGGGGTTGAACTATTACGGGGGAAGAAAGGTGATTTTTCACCCGAAATTCGAAAATCCGGCATTGAGAAAAAAAATATTTGATTACGGCGAAGCTCTTTTTAGCGAAAACGAATCGGGATTTTCGGTGTTCTGCGACAGGTATTCAGTGGATTATTATGTGTTCACAAGAGGGACTTATTCCACGCGCGGGCCTTATTCTATGAGATATATATGGAATGTTCCGGAGGAAAGACCGCGGTGCGCCGCGCGCAAATTCGAAAGTTACGACACGGTCCCTTTCAGGTTTGTCCCGGTTTACGACAACGGAGTGTATAAGGCGTTTTATTACGTTAACGGCAAAAAAATGGAAGCCGTCGAAAAATATACGGATGAAGGCATCCGGTTTTTAAACAGCGGCGATAAAAATTCCGCCGAAAACTCTTTCAAAAAAGCGCTCGATATTTACCCTCTTTACAAGCCCGCGTCTTTTCATCTCGGGAGGTTATATATGCAAAAAGGGAAAATCGATGAAGCGCTCGAGCTTATAAAAAATTCAAAAGAGATACTGTTCAAATGAAAATAGCTGTTACAGGCGGTATCTGTACCGGCAAGACGTTCGCCGCCGGCATACTTGAAAAGATGGGATTTGACATAATTGACGCGGACATTATATCCAGAAAGGCGGCCGGCGAAAAGAAAAAGCAGATAGCGGAATGTTTTGGGGAGAGATGTCTTTCCCCCGAAGGGCGTGTCGACAGGAAAAAGCTGGCGCGAATAGTGTTCTATTCCGCGGAAGACAGGAAAGCCCTTGAGAAGATACTTCATCCCGGAATAATTTCCGCGGTAAAAAAGGAAATGGGAAAATACCGCGCGCGGAAAAACCCGTTTGTCGTTATTGCCCCGTTGATATATGAAACCGGATTGGGGAACATGTTCGATAAAATTGTTTTGCTGTCCTGCCCGGAAAAACAGCAAATAGACAGGATTGTCGAGAGAGAAAAAATCAGCCGGCAGGACGCGTTGAAAATAATCAGAGCTCAGATGCCGGACGCAGAGAAAAGAGCGAGAGCCGACTATATCATAGATACCTCGAAGAACAGGGACGAAACAGAGAAACAGATAAAATGTATTTTTGGACAACTATTTAAGGAGGCCGTTAATGGGAAGGGTAAGTAAACCTAAAGAGGAAGATTTCAGGAACGAGAAGAAGGAAAATTCAAAAGAAGAAACAGCAGCGGGAGCCAATGCCGGCTCCGATTCGAAGGGCGCCGCAGAAAGCGGCAGGAAAAGCGACGATATAAACATCGTATCACTCCAGAAAATGACATCGCCCCAGCTGAATAAAATAGCGAAACAGCTTAATATCGAAGGTATGGGCACTTTGAGAAAACATCAGCTTATATTCGAGATACTTAAAGCCAGGGCGCAGGCCAACGGGCTGATGTTCGGAGAAGGGGTGCTTGAAATCCTTCCGGACGGGTTCGGATTCTTAAGGTCTCCCAATTATAATTATCTGCCCTGTCCCGAAGATATATATGTTTCTCCGTCGCAGATAAGAAGGTTTGACCTTCAGACCGGAGATATGGTTTCGGGCCAGATAAGGCCGCCAAAGGATAAAGAGAAATATTTTGCCCTGCTGAAAGTAGAAGCCGTCAACCATGAGGATCCCGATAAAGCCAAAGACAAGATACTTTTCGATAATCTGACACCGCTTTATCCCCTGAAACGTTTTATCCTCGAGACAAAATCCGAAAATGTTTCCATGAGGGTTATGGACATACTTACTCCCATCGGGCGAGGACAGAGAGGGCTGATAGTCGCTCCCCCCAGAACGGGGAAAACCATGCTCCTGCAGGCTATAGCGAACAGCGTGACGACAAACACGCCTGAAGCAAAGTTAATAGTCCTGCTGATAGATGAAAGGCCGGAAGAAGTTACCGATATGGAGCGCACGGTTAGAGGCGAGGTTATAAGTTCGACTTTTGACGAGCCGCCCGAAAGGCATATTCAGGTCGCGGAAATTGTCATAGAAAAAGCCAAAAGGCTGGTGGAACATAAACATGATGTCGTAATTCTGCTGGACAGTGTTACGCGATTAGCCAGGGCTTATAATACAGTTCAACCTCACAGCGGAAGGATTCTTACGGGCGGGCTTGATTCCAACGCTCTCCATAAACCCAAAAGGTTTTTCGGAGCCGCCAGAAACATCGAAGAGGGAGGGAGCCTTACTATAATAGCCACGGCGCTTGTCGATACGGGAAGCAAGATGGATGAAGTGATATTCGAAGAGTTTAAGGGAACGGGAAATATGGAACTGCATCTTGACAGGAGACTTGTGGACAAGAGAGTATTTCCCGCTATTGATATAGAAAAGTCCGGCACAAGAAAGGAAGAATTGCTTTTCCATGAGGATGAACTCAAGCGCGTATGGCTTTTGAGGAAAGCGCTTCAGGGTATGAATCCCGTGGAATGTATGGAACTTATAATCAATAAGCTGAAGAAAACACAGAGTAACGCAGAATTCCTTCTTTCAATCAACGGTTAAATTGCCTAATTGCCGTTGACCGCGGTCGTTATTTATGGTAAGTTAACCATATATATAACTTTGTTATTATGCGGAAACCGCTTATTAAGCAGGGGAGATTTTTAATATGAAATTGTTTTCGGGGAAAAAAGGGTTTAATGTTACGGAATTGCTTGTAGCCATCGGGATTATAATCGTCGTCGCGGGTCTTTTAGTGCCTGCGCTGCTTAGATCAAGGCACCGGGCGAACGAAACAAGCATACCCGTTGATTTGAACCAGCTCAGGGCCGCCCTGGAGATGTATTATTCGGATTGGGGCGTTTATCCTTACGGGTCGAATATCAATATGGTCTCATGCCTTAGCGGCGGTTATTTCGCATTTTCGCCTGAAGCTCTTATGGACGGCGTTATAGTTGATGCGAACGGCATACCTTATATTTATAAATATCCCGGTGAAAATAAGGAAGGCAGATATGACCTTTACTCGGCGTCAAGCTCCCTGCCGGGTGTAAATATTACAGCCCCTATGACAGCGGGTATTACAGCCGGGGTCGATATAAGCAACCCGTCGGCGGGGCACGGCGCAGGCGGTTCTTCCGGTAGAGGAGGTTCTGAGGGAAGCGAGGATGATCAGAAAGGGTCACAGGGTTCCGAAGCGTCAGAGGAAGAAAAACACTGGCTGGAAGGAGCCAACAGTTTAATAAGAAACGCGCTCCTTGATGTCATAAAAGACCATGAGTGGGCGAGTATTTATTATGACCTCTTAAAGAACAACAATATAGTTCCCGTTTTCGGCGATGCTGACGGGTCTGCCGCTTATTATAATTCCGCGACGGATGAAATAGTAATTGATAATGCGTATCAAAATTCCGACAAATATATAATAGCGACAATTATTATTCATGAGGCAACGCATGCCGGACAAAATGCCCTACATCTCGCAAACCCCACAAATTATAACGGGCCCACTCTTCAGCAAAATGATGCTTCAATAATCGATATTTTGGCATATATCGACGCAAATGATACACAGGTTGGATATAGCGCTGTTCAGATAGCGAACTGCGCGGCTAGCGCACAGATAGAATTTCTCGCGTGGTGGAATACGGCGCACTTTTGGATGGACGGGGCGAGATATAATTCCAGTTCCGGGACCACAGGTTATGATGTGTGTGACCAGTCCGCACAGCTTATATGGGGAGCCGGACTCCCTTACGGCAATGAAGATATAGCAAGTGTTGACGACATAAATTACGGCGACTATATCGCTAAAGGAGAAACGGAAAGCCTGCCCGCCGATTACGAGGATATAATCGACTGGTTAGGATGGACTTCTTATCCCGACGTACTGCCCTGGAATGATGACACTCCTAAGTATTTTTGCTATCCAGAGCTGAAAAATATGGCTTGGGATGTTGATACGAGTGCGATGACCTATAATTAAAGGAGACATATCGTGAATAAAAACAGGATTTTCGGAATAACCTTAACGGTTGTTTTTCTTATAGCGGCAGGCGTCAGCATTAATGTGTTTGCCAAAGGCAATATTAATGCGATAATACCCGAGAATGCTGACGGAAGCAGGAAAGTCAGCCAGGAAAGGCTTGAGACGGTGGAAAATTTCATAAAAAAAGAGATTTTGCTCGGCGGGTTAAATATAAAGATGGAAGTTCCGTCAAACTGGATATGTTCTCCCCTCGGAACCGCCGCGGAGAAAGCGGCCGATTCTTTTTCTATAACCGGGCCGAGGAACATTGACAACACTTATACCGTCAGTTTAAGGGTTAAGGTTTATCCCGCTGAAAAGTTTGACGGCATCGAAAATATGATGAAAAGTGTTTCCGGTAAAACCGATTCAAGAGATGTTAAAATAAGCGGTATGCCGGCCAAAGAAGTAATTGCGGAAAACAGGGCTTCTCTGCCGCTGTATTCGGTCAGGAATAAAAAAACGGATATTCTTACGGTCTGCGCCGGATTTGAAACGGGAAAAAATATCGTGCAGATAAAATATTCCGCGGACAAAAGGGATTTTTACGAATATAAAAAGGTTTATGATAAAATCGTCAATTCAATGGAAGTGTCCGCGGACAGGTAAATCACAAAAAAATATCTGGTTGTAAGATTAATCGGCCGGCAGTCGGCGAGCCGATTAATTTTTTTCAGGCACTGGCGGCTTGACAGATAAAGTATAATATACATTTAAATCGGATATCAGGAGGAAATAAAAGTGAAAAAGGATATACATCCCAAGTATTCAGATTCAATGATAATATGCGCGTGCGGGGAAAGAATACAAACCCGCTCCACCAAACCGGAAATCCACATCGGCATATGTTCAAAGTGCCATCCTTTCTTTACCGGCAAGGAGAAGCTTGTCGATTCGGCCGGCCGAGTAGAAAAATTTATGAGAAAATACGGGAAGAAAAAGACCGGAGAATAATCCGTGCATGAAAGTCTTGAATTCTTCAGAGAAAAGCTTTCCGAGCTCGAAAGTAAGCTGAGTGATAATTCTTTGCTTTCCGATAAAAAGAAATACGCCGAAACAGCCAAAGAACATTCCCGTATTTCACAGATAGTATCCGCGGGCTCCCGCCTGCAGAAAGTGCTGTCCGACCTGAAATCAGCCCGGGAAATGGCGGATTCGGATAGCGCCGATGATGACCTGAAAGAGCTTGCAAAACAGGAACTGTCGGAACTGGAAGAAACAAAAAACCGGCTTGAAAAGGAATATAATTTCCTGCTTATACCCCCCGAACCCAATGACAGCAAAAATACTATTATCGAAGTAAGGGCCGGGACAGGAGGGGAAGAAGCCGCGCTTTTTGCCGCGGATATTTCAAGAATGTATATGCGTTACGCCGAATCCAAAGGGTGGAAAGCCGAGATTTTAAGTTCCAGCGAAACGGAAAAACAGGGTTTTAAAGAAATAGTTTTCCTGCTTGAAGGAAACGGCGTGTATAAACTGATGAAGTACGAAGGCGGGGTGCACAGGGTCCAAAGGGTTCCCGAGACCGAGGCAAGCGGCCGGATACACACTTCGGCGGTGACAGTGGCTGTTTTGCCGGAAGCCGAGGAAATAGACGTAAAAATAGATCCGGAAGATTTGCGCATCGATACTTTCAGGGCCGCCGGCGCGGGCGGACAGCATGTCAACAAAACCGAATCCGCGGTAAGAATTACCCATATTCCCACAGGAATAGTCGTCTCGTGCCAGGATGAAAAATCGCAGCACAAAAACAAAGCCAAAGCGATGAAAGTCCTGATGGCGAGGGTTTATGACAATCTGACGGAAAAAGAAAACAGCAAAAGGGCTTCGCAGAGAAAGACTATGATAGGTTCGGGGGACAGGAGCGCGAAAATAAGGACTTATAATTTTCCCCAAAACAGGATTACAGACCATAGAATAAATCTTACACTGTATGACCTTGAAAGCATTATGAACGGCGATTTAAACGCGCTTATAGACAGGTTGATGGAAAAAGATTGTGAAGAGAAAATGAAAAATCTTCATGAAAACCCTAAAAAATGAAGGTTTCGGCAGTATAGGTTCGGCTTTAAGGCTGGTGAGCGAAGCACTGCGCGCAAACAACATACCCAACCATCTGAAAAAAGCGGAATGGCTGATAGAAAATATCACGGGCTTGAAACGGGCGTTTATCTATCTTGAAAGAAACAAACCCGTTTCGCCGAAAGAGATATCCGTCTTAAAAAAATATCTTGCCATGGCGGTAAAAGGGATTCCCGTCCAGTATATCACAAAACAGGCGTTTTTTTACGGTCTGGAGTTGAAAATAGAAAGGGGTGTTTTTATTCCGAGACCCGAAACGGAATTACTTGTGGAAAAAACGCTCGGGATTATCGGCCCGGCATCCGATAGCCCTGTTGTTTTTGACATTTGCTGCGGATGCGGGTCTGTCGGTATTGCCGTCGCGAAGAACTCAGACGCGAATGTTTTTGGAACGGATATATCGTCTAAAGCGGTAAAATGCGCGTCCTTAAACGCGGAGTCGGTTCTGCCGGGCGGCAGAGCCGTATTTTTCAAGGGGGATTTATTCCGCCCTTTGGCGGAAAGGAAGATTTGCCGCGCGGATATAATCGTTGCCAATCCGCCTTATATTGCCGAAGACGAAATAGAAGAAGTGGATAAATATATACTTAAATATGAACCGAGAAAAGCTTTATTGGCGGAAGAAGGCGGTACGGAGTTTTACCGGCGCATAATGCGTGACGCGAGCTTTTTTTTAAAAAATGGCGGGCATCTGATTTGTGAAATAGGGTATAATCAGGCGGGAAAAGTGAGTGATATCGCCGGGATAAACGGTTTTTCCGATATATGTGTGATAAAAGATTACAACGGCAAAGACAGGATAGTTCATATCAGATCCTGATGCCGGAAAGGCATAAAAAATGGATGCGCTTATCATCAAAGGCGGGAATATACTCAGCGGCGAAGTTGATGTGTCCGGCGCGAAAAATTCCGCGCTGCCCATAATGGCGGCTTCGATTTTAGCGGATTCTCCGTGCGAAATTCAGGGTGTCCCCGGGATAAGGGATATTTTTACCATGGCTGAAATCCTGAGTTCCATGGGCGCTAAAGTGTCGGTGGACAAACAAACTGTTAAAATAGACGCGTCCGGTATAAATGATTATACAGCGCCTTATGAACTGGTAAAGCAGATGAGGGCTTCCATAGCTTTTTTGGGGCCGATGCTCGCCAAATTCGGAAAAGCGAAAGTTTCCCATCCGGGAGGATGTGTCATAGGACCCAGGCCTGTCGACCTGCATTTAAAAGGCCTGTCTGAACTGGGGGCTGAAATAAAAATAGAACACGGATATATATGCGCTGAATCAAACGGTTTGAAGGGGGCGGATATTTTTCTCGGCGGAAGGTTCGGTTCCAGTGTTCTCGCTACGGCGAATGTGATGATGGCCGCCGTTATGGCTGAAGGGAATACCGTCATAGAAAGCGCGGCGTGTGAACCGGAAATAGTCGATTTGGGAAACTTCCTGGTCAAGATGGGAGCCAATATAATCGGGCTGGGTTCTCCCAGAATCATTATAATGGGGGTTAAAAGGCTCAAAGGTGTTTCCCATAAAATTATTCCCGACAGGATAGAAGCGGGGACATTTATAATTGCGGGGGCTTTGTGCGGCAAGGACCTTGTTATTAAGAATATTGTAACGGAGCATCTTAAGGCGCTACTGGATATTCTGCGGAAGTCGGGGGTTAAAATCGAAGCAGGAAAAGACGGTATCGTGGTGAATAAGACGGAGAAACGGAAACCCGTGGATATTGTCACAATGCCATACCCTGGATTTCCGACGGACCTGCAGGCGCAGATGACCACTCTTATGAGTCTTACACCGGGCATAAGTATTATTACGGAGAAAATATATCCGGAGAGATTTATGCATGTGCCCGAATTGAACAGAATGGGAGCGAAAATACACAGGGAAGCCTCGAGCACGATTGCGGCAGGCGTTAAAAATCTCAGCGGGGCTCCTGTTATGGCTTCGGATTTGAGAGCCAGCGCGTCGCTTGTATTGGCAGGGCTGGTTGCCGAAGGAGAAACCCTTATCTCAAGGATTTACCATATTGACAGGGGTTATGAAAAAATAGAATCTAAATTTGTGCGGTTGGGCGCGGATATTAAGAGAATACAGGATTAAGAAAACGGGTAAAAAGTTATTAGGTTAGTGAGTTATTAAGTATCGTTATAGAGATTAAGGATTAATAACATAATAACTAAATAACTAATCTCCGGACGGTAACGTTATGTTTGACGAATTAACATCAAAATTCGAAAGATTATTTAAAAATTTGAGGGGCCGCGGAAAACTCAGCGAAAAAAACGTTGAAGAAGCGTTAAGGGATGTAAGACTTGCCCTGCTGGAGGCGGATGTCAATTATCGTGTGGTCAGGGAGTTTATAGGGTCCGTCAAAGATAAATCCCTGGGTAAAGACGTTCTTTCGGGCGTTTCTCCGGGACAGCAATTCATCAAAATACTTTTCGACGAGCTGTCCGGATTTCTTGCCGGCGGAACAAACACGGAAATATTTCCGGAAGACAAGATTATCCTCGCTGCCGGACTGCAGGGTTCCGGGAAAACCACTACATGCGGGAAACTGGCATATATGCTCAAGAAGAAGAACCGGAATTCCCTCCTTGCCGCATGCGACATACACAGGCCGGCGGCGATTGAACAGCTTGTGCAGATAGGGCGCTCCAACGGGCTGGATGTGTTTTACCGCAAGGGAAAGATGAATGCCGTTGATATTGCGCGGGACGCCCTGTGCGAATTTCATAAAGGCGGTTACGAGCATCTTATAATCGATTCGGCCGGAAGGATGCATATCGATGATAAAATGATGGAGGAAATAATAGAGATCAAGAAAACGGTTGCCCCTTCGAAAATTTATTTTGTCGCGGATGCCTGTACGGGACAGGATGCCGTCCTGAGCGCGGAAGCATTCCATAAAGCTCTGGATTTTTCAGGTGTGATACTTACAAAACTTGACGGGGATACGAGAGGCGGCGCCGCCATATCCGTTATGCATGTTACCGGAAAGCCCGTTGTTTATGCGGGAACGGGCGAAAAAAGCTGCGATATCGAGATTTTTTATCCGGACAGGATGGCTTCAAGGATATTGGGAATGGGAGATGTCGTTACGCTGGTCGAAAAAGCTCAGGATTCGTTCGACAGGGAAGAAAGCGAAAAACTGCTTAAAAAAATAAAAAAACAGGAATTGGATTTTAACGATTTCCTGCGCCAGATAAAGCAGTTTAAAAAGATGGGATCCCTGACGGATATCTTAAGTTATATGCCCGGCGCCGGAAAGATCAAG
>JAQUNG010000016.1:0-20453 GCA_028717725.1 bacterium
ATTTAACGGCGGTCCGGTGGGGGTAAATTCCATTGCTGTCGCCGTAGGAGAAGAGGCCGAAACCATAGAGGAAGTCTATGAGCCTTATCTGATACAGCAAGGTTTTTTGAAAAGAACACCCAGCGGCAGAAAAGTTACCGCCGCGGCTTACGGGCATCTGGGACTTAAACCGAAGAATGATAACCAGAATGAGCTTTTCTGATGAAGATATTGCTTCACGCCTGCTGCGGTCCCTGCGCGACATACCCGATTGAACAGCTTTTACTGAAAAAACACGAAGTGGAATGTTATTTTTTTAATCCGAATATACAGGGTTATCGTGAATATGTCGCGCGTTATGAAGCCCTGAAGACCGTATGCTCTTATTATAATGTCAGATTGTCCGGTTTCGGGGAATATGACCTTCACGCATGGCTGTCATCGGTATTGACGGATATTCGCGCGAGATGTTCTTTGTGTTATACTCATCGCATAAATGCGGCCGTTAAAAAGGCTGCGGAGTCGGGCGCCGACAGTTTTACCACCACACTGCTTATAAGCCGGAAACAGGATCACGAAAAAATCAGAACCATCTGCGAAAACATTTCCGGCGATACGGGCATAGGGTTTTTTTACGACGATTTCAGGAAAGGCTGGAAAGAACACTGGAAGATTACCGAAAAACTAAACATTTATAAACAGGGGTATTGCGGGTGTCTGTTCAGCGAAAAAGAAAGGTTTGAAAAAACTTTATATGATGGATGCGCGGGCATTGGCTAAGATAATAATTGTATCGGGGATACTTCTTGTTGTTTTCGGATCGGCGCTGTATTATTCCGATAAGATCCCGTTTCTGGGGCGGCTTCCGGGCGACATCCGCATCAAGAAAGAAAGTTTCAGTTTTTATTTCCCAGTCGCTACATGCATCCTGCTTTCAATAATTTTATCCTTTATTCTTTGGCTGATTCACAGGAAATGAAAAAATCTTTTTTTATCCCGTTTTCCGTATTTCTTTGCGCTGCCTGTCTTTTTCTGGCAGGCATGGCGGCGCGGCTGAAAACACCTGTTTATGTCAGGGTGTTAATCCACAAAGATATCGCATCCTTTACCATGAGTTCCGAATCGCCGCTAACCATGGAAAATGAACGCGGCGTGAAAATAGGAGGGGCGGACGCGCGAGAAAAAATTAAAGTCAGGTTTCCCAACCGCAATATAACGGTTAACGGAAGGCTTTATAAAGGTAAAACGCTTTATTTTGTTTCGGACGGGAAAATCAACCTTAATGGAGTGCGGTTAAAGGGAAAAATCAAAGTCGAGAAATTTCCCGGCGGGGACGGATCCGGCATTTACATAGTCAATATACTTGAGATTGAAGATTATTTGAAAGGCGTTTTGCCGAACGAAGTTTTCCCGTACTGGGATGAAGAAGCCCTTAAAGCTCAGGCTGTAGCTTCCCGTTCATACGCGCTGTATCACGTAATAAATAATAAGGGTGCCCCGTATGACTTAACAGGATTTTCTTCCCAGTTATACGGCGGCGCGGAAACGGAAGATAAAAGAACTTCCCGTGCTGTTGACTTGACCCGCGGACAGGTTATAACATATAAAAACAGGGTGCTCTGCGCTTATTTTGCCACAGTGTGCGGCGGCTACACCGAAGCTCCTCAGAACGTGTGGATAAATTTTAAAGATGATTTCCCGAAAGCTGTCCGATGCGGTTATTGCGAAAAAGCGCCTCATTATTCATGGAACTATTCCATATCTTCCGATAAACTGCGCGATAAATTTGCTGAGAAAAACATAAATCTCGGCGAAGTAATAAGGATATATCCAAGCAGGAAAAGCCGTTACGGTTCGAGAGTCACGGAGGTCGGCATTCTTCATACCGGCGGAGAGACTAAACTGCGGATTGTCGGCTTCAGGGATGTTCTGGGCGCCGAAAACGTTAAAAGCGGTCTGTTCAAAGTTACCAGGAAAGGAGACCGATTTTATTTTTCGGGCAGGGGACACGGGCATGGCGTGGGCTTGTGTCAGTACGGCGCCAGGGAATTGGCCGCGAGAAAATGGGATTATAAATCCATACTTTCGTATTATTATCCCGGCGCGGGTATAAAGAAAGTTTATTGAAAGTGAATGTGCGATGAAGACATCCGACTTTTATTATAAATTGTCGTCCGGGTTAATTGCCCAATATCCCAAAGCCTGCCGTTCCGATTCGCGTATGATGATATTGAAAAGAAACAAAGGGGTGGAAAAGATATTGAGGTTTCGCGAAATCGCGGACATTTTGAACAAGGACGACCTCCTGATCGTCAATAATACAAAGGTTTTGCCGTGCCGTATTACGGCCAGGAAGTACCCGACGGGTTCGGAAATAGAAGTTCTGCTTTCCGAAAAAACAGGTGAAAACAGATGGATTGCCCTGGCAAGACCCGGGAAAAGATTAAAAAAGGGAACAATATTGAACATCATGGATAAAGCAACCATTCAGGTCGAAAATATTAATGACGGGTTTTACGAGCTTTTTTTCCCCGATGTTTCTGCCGAAACCATAATGGAAAAATACGGCAGAATGCCTCTTCCTCCTTATATCGAGAGAAAAAATCCCGAAAGGGACGAGCGGGATAAAATAGATTATCAGACGGTTTTCGCGAGAAAAGAAGGCGCGGCGGCGGCGCCGACGGCGGGACTGCACTTTACGGACGAACTGCTGTCAAAAATAAGAGAACTCGGCGTGAAAATCGCGGAATTGACTTTAAATGTGGGAATAGGCACTTTTAAACCCGTGAAAACAGGGAGCGTTGAAGAGCATAAAATGCATGCCGAAGAATATTTTATTTCCGAAGAAACAGCGCGCGTCATCAATGAACATCTGTCGGAGAATAAAAGGCTGGTGCCCGTCGGGACTACGGTGGTGAGAGCTCTTGAGTCGGCGTATGACGGCGAAAGAATCAAGCCCGGCAGGTCCAAAACGGATATTTTTATTTATCCGGGATATACATTCAGGGTTGTTAAAAATATGATTACAAATTTTCATTTGCCGTGTTCCACGCTCCTTATGCTTGTCTGCGCGCTGGCTGGCCGGCAGACCGTAATAGATGCTTATAATACGGCCGTCAGAGAAAACTTCAGATTTTACTCTTACGGCGATTCGATGTTTATAATGGAATAACAGTTTATCTCTTGGATGGTTTGTATGTTGAAATTCAGGCTGGACAAAAAAGACAAAGATACAGGCGCCCGGGCGGGTACTATCAATACGTCCCGCGGCGTTATCGAAACGCCGGTTTTTATGCCTGTAGGAACACAGGGATGTGTCAAATCGATGACATTTCAGCGTCTGAAAAGGATGCGCATACAGGTTATACTGGCGAATACGTATCATCTGTATTTAAGGCCGGGATTGGACGTGATAAAAAAAGCGGGCGGCCTGCATAATTTTTGCGGCTGGAAAGGCCCTATTCTTACCGACAGCGGCGGGTATCAGGTTTTCAGTATGTCCGAATTGAGAAAAATAAGCGCCGACGGAGTTTGTTTCAGGTCTCATCTTGACGGTTCGGAACATTTTATCGGGCCGAAGGAAGCGGTGAATATCCAGGATATAATCGGATCGGACATTGCCATGGTTTTTGACGAGTGCACTCCTTTTCCGGCCACATATGATTATGCTTGCAATTCGGTATCCTTGTCTGTAAAATGGGCGCGATTGTGCAAAAATTTCCATAATTCCGTGAAGCAGGCTTTATTTGGAATCGTTCAGGGAAGCGTGTATAAGGATTTGAGGATAAAGTGCGCGAAAGAACTTGTGGATATCGGTTTTGACGGATACGCGATAGGCGGATTGAGCGTGGGAGAACCTGAAACTGTCATGTATGAAATCACTGATGTTGTCGCGCCTTATCTGCCCGAAGATAAACCGAGATACCTTATGGGTTGCGGGACGCCGGCGAATATTGTCGAAGCTGTTTCAAGAGGCATAGATATGTTTGACTGCGTGATGCCTACGCGAAACGCGAGAAATGGTTCGGCCTTTACCCATAGAGGCAAAATAAACATAAGGAACGCAAAATATAAAACGGATTTCGGCCCTGTCGAGAAAGGATGCGGATGTTTTGCTTGTAAAAATTATTCCAGGGCGTTTATCCGCCATATGATTATCGCCGGCGAAATTCTGGGGGCGGAACTGCTTACATGTCACAACCTTTATTTTTACAACAGGGTTATGAAAGATATCAGGATATCCGTGAAAAAAGGTGTTTTCCCCGTTTTCAAGGAAAGATTCTTAAAAACGTATAATGAAAAAGGAGATGCATGATGATTTATGATATTTTTATTTTGGGGATGGCGGATCCTTCCGCCGGCGGACAGGGAGGTTCTTTATCCCAGACATTGCTGATGGTGGGAGTTCTTTTCGCGATATTTTATTTCCTGCTAATCCGTCCGCAGAAAAAACAGCAGGAAAAGCACAAGCAGATGGTGGAATCCCTGAAAAAAGGCGATAAGGTAATTACCACCGGCGGTATATACGGTGTTATAGCTAATGTAAAAGACAAGACTTTTATAATAAAAGTGGATGACAATACAAAAATAGAAGTTGCAAGAAGCTGTATTTCCACGATACTTGTTAAGAAAGACCAGCCGGATTCTCCGGAAGAAAACGGCAAAAAAGAAAAAGAATAAAATTTATTTTTACGGGGTGCTCATAAATGAAAAAACTTTCTTGGAGAATAGTCCTTATCGGAATAGTGGTTCTGATGTCGCTGTTTCTTATATACCCGAGCATCAGATGGGGAACATATAAAACCGCGAAAAGAAGCGAATTAGCCGGCGATTCCCTGTCGGGTAAACAGGGCATTTGGAAAGAAGAAGAGAGAAATCTGAGAGATGCCGGAACTTTCGGAAAATTTGTTTTCTGGCTGAAAAAATGGTACCAGGGAAACCGGGATATGGTCATAAACCTGGGGCTGGATTTAAAAGGCGGCATGGATGTAACTCTTCAGGTAAGGACAAAAGAAAAAGAGGTTTCTCCGGAAGTTGTGGACAGGACTCTCGAGGTGATAAGAAACAGGGTTGACGGAATGGGTGTTTCCGAGCCCGAAATTACGAAGCAGGGAACAGACAGGATCTCCGTTAAATTGCCGGGACTTAAGGATCCCAAAAGAGCTTTGGACCTGATCGGGAAAACCGCAAAAATGGAGTTCAGGCTGGTTGCAGAAGACAGCCTTGTCGAATCTACACTGGCCAAATTATCCGAACTGAAAGATCTCACCGCATACATCAATGTGGAAACAAAGAGGACGGGCGAAGGGGTTTCTTTTATAGAACTGGATATCGCGGATGATGATCTGGTTTTTGTCTCAAAACTTCTTGCCGGCGAGGAAGCCCACAAGTTTCTTCCCGAAGATTATGAATTCCTGTTTCAGCGGAAGGAGAATCTGCACGACAGGAAAAGAGCGCTGTTTCTGGTCAGGAAAGAGCCCGCGATAACGGGGGATATGCTTCTGGACGCCGTCGTGCGGTTCGATAATATGTATCAGCCGTACGTCTCTCTCGAGTTTAGCTCCGCCGGAAACAGGAGACTGGCAAGCGTGAGCGGTATAGCGGAAAGTAAATATGAAAGGGAAAAAACAGTAACCAGGCTCGGGATTGTTCTGGATAATGTTGTGTATTCGGCTCCCCTGATGAAAGTTAAAATATTGAGAAATCCCATTATAGAAGGTTCTTTTACAAAAGAGGAAGCGAATGACCTCAGGATAGTCCTGAAATCGGGGGCTTTGCCCGCAAACGTCGATCTTATGGGTATAAGGGTTGTAGGGCCTTCCCTGGGTTCGGATTCGATAAGAAAGGGTATTAAATCCGCTCTACTCGGGTTATCTATCGTGATGGTATTTATGCTCGTTTATTATATGTTTTCCGGGTTGGTTG
Source organism: bacterium (assembly GCA_028717725.1). Lineage (GTDB taxonomy): Bacteria > Auribacterota > UBA6266 > UBA6266 > UBA6266 > UBA6266. Next base: position 5,905 of record JAQUNG010000016.1, read on the forward strand.
CCAATTTCGCCCTGCTTCTGAATATGCTTATAATTTTTGCGGCTCTTGTGGCTTTCGGAGGCACGCTTACCCTGCCGGGTATCGCCGGTATAATTCTTACGATAGGAATGGCCGTCGACGCAAATGTCCTTATTTTCGAAAGGATAAGGGAGGAGATGGATACGGGCAGACAATTGAGAACCGCCATTGTCAACGGTTACAATAAGGCTTTTCTGACTATTTTTGACGCTAATCTTACGACTTTTATAACAGCGCTGATTCTTTTTGTTTTCGGCACGGGACCCGTAAAGGGGTTTGCGGTCGTCCTTATGATAGGAATCGCGGCGTCTATGTTTACCGCTCTCTTCGGGACAAGGACGTTCTTTGAAATTATGATGAAGATAAAGAAATTCCATCAATTGCATATGTTGAGGTTTTTTTCGAAACCCAACATTGATTTTGTAGGCAAAAGGATGATAGCTTACTGTGTCTCTTTAGTTTTTATCATAGTCGGTATGGGGGTTTTTATATCCAGAGGATCCGGCAACCTGGGTATCGATTTTACATCGGGCAGCGAGACACAGATACAATTTTCTAAAAAAGTCGAAATTGAAGACATCAGGAAGGCTTTATCCGGAGAAAATTTTCCGGGGGTCCAGGTTCAGTCTTACACAGACAAGGATACCGGGAAATGGGGTGTTTTCATAAAAACATCTTCTGATGAAAGCAGTAAAATATCGGAAGAAATCCTTGCCGTGATGAGCAGAAATTTTCCCGACGCGGCGGCCGAACTTGAAGGATACTCTTATATAGGCCCTGTGGTCAGCAAAGACCTGAAAAGGAATGCGTTAATCGCTATTTTCCTCTCTTTGATAGCCATCGTGATTTATATCTGGTTCAGGTTCGGACTGAGATTCGGGATAGCCGCCGTCACGGCTTTGATTCACGATGTTTTTATCACTTTGGGGATGTTCGCGATTTTCGGCAGGCTTATAACACTGCCTGTTGTCGCCGCGATATTGACGCTGATAGGATATTCTCTCAACGATACCATAGTTGTCTTTGACCGCATAAGGGAAGATCTCAAGGTTATGAGGAAAGCTTCCTATAAGGATATATTGAACGCCAGCATCAACCAGACTTTGTCAAGAACCGTCCTTACGTCTTTAACGACGCTGGTTGTCGTAATCTGCCTTTATGTGTTCGGCGGAGAAAACATAAACGATTTTGCTTTCGCTCTTATGGTCGGAGTGGTTGTCGGGACGTATTCTTCCATATTTGTGGCAAGTGCGCTTTTATTTGATTGGTATAAGAAAGGACACCGCGCGTAAAAATTCGGCCAGATGAGATGGTTTTTTCAGGAATCCGAAGATGAACGTGAATGCGAGGAGATTATAGCTTCCGCCGCCGGATTGTCCCCTCTTTCCGCAAGGATATTGCTGAGCAAAGGATTTAAGAAAGCGGATAGCGCTCTTGAGATGTTCTTGAATCCCGCCCTTTCCCTGTTGTCCGACCCATTTAAGATAAACGGCGTAGAAAAAGCGTCCCGGAGGATATTGGCCGCCGCGGCCTCAAACGAAAAAGTATGTATTTACGGCGATTATGACGCGGATGGCGTTACTGCGGCGTCTCTTCTGGTTAGATTTTTAAGAAGCGGGAATATCGATTGTTTTGCGTATATTCCGAACAGGTTCGACGAAGGTTACGGAATCAACATAGATGCCTTGAACGAAATTCTGTCTTCGGGGTGCTCTTTGATTATCAGCGTTGATTGCGGGATAAAAGCTTTCGAGCCCGCGCAGTATTTAAAAGACAAAAAAGTAGATTTAATAATTACGGATCATCATGAACCTTCGGATGTCCTTCCCGAATGTCATTGTCTTATAAACCCCAAAACACAATATTCCCGCGGTGTCCTGAGAGACCTTTCCGGCGCCGGAGTCGCGTTTAAACTGGCGCACGGCGCGGTTAAACTGTCGAAGCTGAACGGGGATGGAATTTTTTCCGGGTTCGACCTGAAAGAACTGCTGGATTTGACGGCTGTCGGGACAATAGCGGATATAGTTCCCCTAACGGGTGAGAACAGGATATTCGCCAGGAACGGGTTAAACAGGCTTAAAAATACCCGTAATGAAGGACTGAAAAGCCTGATCAGGATACTTTCTTTGAAACCTCCTTTCAGGACATATGACGTCAGTTTCAGAATCGGCCCCGTCATCAACGCCGCCGGCAGGATCGAAGACGCGAATAAATGCGTGGAGCTTTTAACCACAGAAGACCCTCTTCGGTCGGAAAAAATAGCGAAGACCCTGGTTCTTCATAATGTTTCGAGACAAAATACGGAAGCCGGAATTATAAACGCGGCGTTAAAAGTTATTGACAGCCTCCGGGACCAAAAGCGTCTGAACAAGCTGATTATCCTTGAAGACAGAAAATGGTCTACCGGTGTTATCGGGATTGCGGCTTCCAAGCTTTCGAAAATGTACGGCAGGCCCGTCATCATCTTCGGTTTTGAAAAGGATGTTTGGAAAGGCTCGGGCAGAAGCGTTGAAAAATTCAATCTGATTAAAGAGATAGAAAAATTCGGCGCGCTGATTGATTCGTGCGGAGGCCATGAAATGGCCGTGGGCCTCAGTATCAGGCCGGAGAACTACGAAATTTTCAAAAAAGAGTTTGAAGCGCATGTTAATAACACGATAAGGGATGAAGATTTGACGCCTGTCCTGAATATTTCAGCGCGCGCTGAGTTAAGCGAAATCAATCCTTCTTTGCTGGATGAACTTCTTAAATTGGAACCTTTCGGGCATGGGAATTGGGATCCGGTTTTAGCGACTCTTGATGCCGAGGTCAAAAACAATCCTCAAATTATCGGAAATAAACACTTGAAGTTCAACGTGAGTAAAGACGGCTATATATTGAACTGCATTTTATTTGACAGAGCAGGGGAGTTTAGCCGGATTGAGAAGGGTTCTGTTCTGGACATTGCTTACAAAGTTAAAGAAAACAATTATATGAAAAGAAAAGAGCCCCAACTTATCGTGCAGGATATAAAACAAAAGATATGATGCAAATTACGCTTTCTTTATTTTTCCCGCTTTCAAGCACTTAGAACAAACTCTTACAGTTTTGGTTCTTCCATTTATTATTGCTTTGACACTCTGAAGGTTAGGAGTAAACACCCTCTTCGAAATTCCGGTTATTTTTCTTCCGACCCCGCCTTTTTTCTTGGCAAGCCCTCTTCTGGTGATTGTTTTTCCGGCCTTGGGGCCTTTTCCGCAGATTTCACAGAATTTTGACATTTTAATTTCCTCCAATACTAAAAATTCGCAAAATTATAACACAGGGCTTATTTAACGCAAGACATTTTTTAATATAATTTTACGGAAAAAGTATCCGGATTCTGTTAAATTTGTGTTTATGAACGATTTTCTTTTGAACAGCGTAAGATATATCAAGGGCGTCGGGCCGGCAAAGTATGGGCTGATGCGCAAGATGGGTATTAATACCGCTTATGACCTTTTGAATTATCTGCCCAGGAAATACGAAGACAGGTCCAATTTTCTTAAAATACGCGAAATAAGGGAGAACGAAAACGTTACCTTTATCGCGCGTGTGGTTTCAACCGGATACAGGAGAATCAGAGGCGGGAAAGAAATAGCAAACGTTGCGTTTTCGGACGAGACGGGGATTATATGCGGCATATGGTTTAATCAGCCATACATTAAAAATGTATTTGAAGAAAACCGGGAAGTCATTATCAGCGGAAGAGCTTCGAAATACGGCAAACTGCAATTAATCAATCCCGAGTATGAAATACTTGATTCGGAAGATTATGAGCTTATAAATACGGGCAGGATAGTCCCTTTTTATTCCGTTACGGAAGGTATTTCCCAGAAAGTCCTGCGAAGAATAATAAAAGGTCTTCTGGACACACATCTTAAGAATATAAAAGAATATCTGCCGCCTGCGATTATGGAAAAGAGGGGGATCTGCGGCATAGGGGATGCTTATTCGAACGCGCACTTTCCCGAGACGGCCTCAAAAGCCTCGGCGGCAAGAAAGAGCCTGGCTTTCAGGGAATTTTTTCTTTTTCACGCCAATATATTGAACAGGAAGAAAAAACTGAACAGGACGCTCAAAGGGATTGCGCATGGACTGAATGAAAAATTGTTCGCCGATTTTATTTCAGAACTGCCTTTTGCTCTTACCGGGGCCCAGAAAAAAGCTGTTTTGTCTATAAAAAGGGATATGCTGGCCGATGTCAGGATGAACAGGCTTCTTCAGGGTGATGTGGGAAGCGGAAAAACCGTGGTGGCGGTTTGCGCCGCTTATATAGCCGTCCGGGACGGCAGGCAAGCCGCGTTTATGGCGCCGACCGAAATTCTTGCGGAACAACATATGAATACTATATCAGCCATGCTTGTCCAGCGCGGGATAAGAATAGCGCTTATGCGCGGCAATATGAAACCGTCGGAAAGGAGAAATATCCTGGGAAAAATCGCGTCAGGGGAAGTGGATATCGTAATAGGGACGCATGCGCTTATCGGCGAAGATATCAAATTTCGGGACTTGAGCCTTGTTGTTATAGACGAACAGCATAAATTCGGTGTTGTCCAGAGGGAAAAACTGGTTAATAAAGGCGTGTATCCGGATACTCTTGTCATGACGGCAACGCCGATTCCGAGAACATTGGCCGTCACCATATACGGCGATATGGATGTTTCGGTCATTAACGCTCTTCCCAAAGGCAGGGTTCCCGTAAAAACTTTTCATATTACAGGCAAAAAACTTGTGGATGCGTATGATTTCATCAAAAGAAAAGTCATAAAAAGCGAAGAGCAGGCTTATATCGTTTATCCGGCTGTTGAAGATTCTGACGGATCCGAACTCAAATCCGTTATCAATATGTACAGGAAACTGTCGGGTTCTGTTTTTGCCGGTATCGAAACGGGGTTCGTTCACGGGAAATTGAAAACGGAAACAAAAGAAGAAATAATGAAGCTTTTTATGAACGGTAAAATAAAAATACTTTTTGCCACCAGCATAATAGAAGTCGGTATGGATAATCCGAAAGCGACAATCATAATGATAGAAAACGCGGAGCGTTACGGCCTTTCCCAGCTCCATCAGATGAGAGGAAGGGTGGGCAGGAATAATAAAGAATCATACTGTATTTTGCTGAGCGATGCCGGGAACGAACAAGCTGTCCGGAGAATCGATGCTCTGGTAAAAACAAATGACGGCTTTAAAATCGCCGAGATGGATTTAATCCTGCGCGGGCCCGGGCAGTTTTACGGCGTAAAACAGCATGGAATATCCGATTTTAGGGTTGCGGATCCGTTTAAAGACAGTGAATTATTGTTCCAATCCAGGTACGATGCAAAAAAAATGGGCATGAAAAACGATGATTTTACGCGCGATATATTTTCTTTCGCCGCGCTTTTATATGACAGGGACAAAAGGATATCCGATGTATGAGAGTTATAGCCGGAACTGCAAAAGGAAAAAAATTATTTTATCCGGACAGCTCTTCTCTGAGGCCTACTCTGGACAGAGTTAAGGAGAGTATTTTTAATATGATATCGGCGGCGCTGCCGGATTCCGCTGTCATGGATCTTTTTGCGGGTGCCGGACAGCTGGGAATAGAAGCTTTGAGCAGAGGCGCGAAACACTGTTTTTTTGTGGAGAAGAACGCCGCCGCCTGCGCGATAATACGTAAAAACCTCATGCATACCGGATTGACCGCCGCCGCGACCATACTAAAAGGAAATACGCCTGACGAGATTAAAAAAATGAGTGAAAGAGACGTTAAGTTCGACATTGTTTTCGCCGATCCGCCCTACAGGCTCGATTATTTCGGTTGCGGTGACGGTATAAATTTATTGAAACCCGGATATCTGTGTGATATCATCGCCGTTAACGGTTTATTTGTGTGTGAATATGATTCTAAGAGAAAACCGTGTTTCGGCCCGGAATTCAGGGAAGTGAAAAACCGGATTTTCGGACAGACATCCGTGATAATTCTCAAAAGGGTTTGAATATGAATAAAAAAGCTGTATATGCGGGAAGTTTTGACCCTGTTACTTACGGTCACATTGATGTCATAGAAAGAGCCTCGAAGATATTCGGGGAATTAGTGGTGGCGGTAGCGTGTAACGTTTCCAAAACACCTTTTTCAGTGTCGAGGAGAGGTTGGAACACATTAAAGAAGCGTTGAAAAATATCAAAAACGTGAAGATAGGGTCTTTCAACGGCCTTCTCGTCGATTATGCCCGGGAAATCAATGCGAAAGTCCTGGTCAGGGGATTGAGGGCTCTTACGGATTTTGAATATGAATTTCAAATGGCGTTAACGAACCGCAAACTCGCGGAAAATATCGAAACGATATTTTTAATGCCCAAAGAGCAATATTCCTACATAAGTTCCAGGATGATTAAAGAAATTATCGCTCTGAAAGGGGATGTCTCTTGTTTTGTGCCTCCCGTAGTAAAGGATGCTCTGATAAGAAAGGCAGGGAGATAAAATGAGTTTCTTAGGGGATATTATATCAAGAGTGCGGCAGAGAAAAAAAATCGTTTTCCCGGAAACTTACGATGCGAGGGTTCTGGAAGCCGCGGCGGAAATACATAAACAGGGCTGGGCGGAACCTGTCCTTATAGGAAAACCCGGAGCCATCAGAAAAGAAGCGGATATCGATGATAAAATTTTGATAATAGATCCCGATTTATATGAAAAGAAAGATGAGTTTATCGACGGTTATTATGAACTCCGCAAACATAAAGGCATAAGCAGGAACATCGCCGAGAAATTTATGGCAAAACCTCTTTTCTTCGGGGCCATGATGGTCCGCAAGGGTTTTGCCGACGGTATGGTTGCGGGTTCAACCGCCACATCAGCCGATGTGATAAGGTCTGCCATACATGTGATAGGCACCCGGAAGGGGATTAAGACGGCTTCCAGTTCCTTTGCGATGATAGTTCCGGATTGTTCTTTCGGGTCGAATGGCCGGTTTATATATGCGGATTCGGGTTTGGTTCCCGACCCGGACGCGGAACAGCTTGCCGATATCGCTGTGGCGTCTTCAAAGATGTGCGAGATCCTTTATAACACCGAACCCATTGTGGCAATGCTTTCATTTTCCACGAAAGGCAGCGCCCACCATAAAATATTGGATAAAGTTATAGAAGCGGTTCAAATAGCTAAGTCAAAGGAACCTTCTTTAAAAATAGACGGGGAATTACAGGGAGATGCCGCGTTGGTCCCCGAAGTCGGGCAAAAAAAAGCGCCGGGCAGTCCTGCGGCAGGCAAAGCCAACGTGCTGATTTTCCCCGATTTGAATGCCGGTAATATAGCTTATAAACTTACCGAGAGATTAGCCAAAGCGGAAGCATACGGCCCGCTGCTTCAGGGACTGGCAAAACCCGTAAATGACCTTTCCAGGGGATGCACGGCGAATGATATTGTCGCTGTTGCGGCAATAACGGCGATAGAAGCGGAACTTAACTGAATATTGTGCCTGCCGGATGAAAAATTTTATCATATACGTAAAACAACTCGAAAAAAAACCTTTAATTTTTTCCGAAACGCTGGAAAAAGATATAGTTGAAAGAGAAAAAGGTTTGCCGTATCTTACGGAAGATATATCCATGACCGGCAAAGCGGAACTTGTGGGAAAAAATCTTTTAGTCAGATGCTCCATTAAGACGGCTTATAATACAACATGCGCCAGGTGTCTTGATACCGCGGAAAAAGAATTTTTAACAGATGATTTTCTTGTAAATATCGAGATAACAAATCAGGATATTATTGACTTGACAGGATATATTAGAGAGGATATTATACTTGGGCTTCCTGCTGTGTCTTTATGTAAAAAAAATTGCAAGGGCCTTTGTCCGTCATGCGGTATGAATTTGAATAAAGGCAGCTGCGATTGTTCCGGATGCGGAGAAGAAAATGACAGGTGGAGCAAACTCGACGATTTCGATATCAGGTAAAATCTGAATATTAATAAATAAGGAGAATGCAAGATGGCTGTTCCTAAACGAAGAACCTCAAAATCAAGAAAAGGGATGAGAAGGGCGCATGACACGGTTAAGTCTGTCCAGACCGTGGAATGTCCGGTGTGCAAAGCCCCTAAAATTCCGCACAGGGTATGTCCCGGCTGCGGCCATTATAAAGACCGTAAAATCATGGATGTCGAGGAATCCTGAAAATGAAAATTGCCGTTGATGCTATGGGCGGGGATTATGCGCCGGAAGAAATCGTAAAGGGAGTTGTCGAAGCGGCCAGGGAAAACAGGCAGTCGAGAGGCATCATATTGGTGGGCGTCCAGGAAAGGGTAAGAGAAGAACTGGAAAAATATAACACCGAAGGCCTGCCCATAACGGTCTGTCATGCTTCTGAAGTTGTAGAGATGAATGATTCTCCCGCCGTCGCGGTGAAGAAAAAAAGGGATTCTTCTATAGCGGTTGCGGCTGATCTTGTCAGAAACGGCGAGGCATCCGCAATGGTGACCGCCGGGAATACCGGCGCCGCCGTCGCGGCGACAGTATTAAAATGGAGAATGCTGAACAAAGTCGACAGACCCGCTATAGCAACTGTTTTTCCAGCCCCTTCAGGTTACACCCTGCTTCTGGATATGGGAGCGAATGTTTCCTGTAAACCTCTGCATTTAATGCAGTATTCCGTGATGGGAAAAGTCTATGCTGAAAATATTATGGGTATACGGAATCCTAAAATCGGACTGCTCAGCGTTGGCGAAGAATCCACAAAAGGCAATCTCTTCACAAAAGAGGCTTACAGAAATCTTCAGAATATACCGGGTATTAATTTTGTGGGCAATGTGGAGGGAAAGGATATTTTCTCGAACACGGTTGATGTTGTTGTTACCGACGGATTTGTGGGTAATGTGGTGTTGAAATTGAGCGAAGGCGTCGCGTTGGCTCTGCAGGAGATGCTGAAAACGGAAATTGAAAAAGCCTTGGTCAATAAACTCGGGGCGTTGCTTATGATGTCCGCTTTTAAAAATCTGAAAAAGAAAGCCGATTACGACGAACACGGAGGGGCTCCCCTGCTGGGTGTCAATGGCGTCTGTATTATCTGCCACGGCCGCTCTTCGGCAAAGGCTATCAAGAACGCCATTAATGTCGCCGAAGGATATGTGCTTAACAACGTTAACGAACATATAGAAGACGAGATTAAAACTTTTTTGGGATAAGGGCGAAAATTGGAAAAAAAAATTACAGCTTCCATAATAGGCACGGGGTCTTATCTTCCATCAAAAGTTCTGACGAATAAAGACCTTGAATCGATGGTGGATACTTCCGACGAATGGATAACCACAAGAACGGGTATAAAAGAGAGGCGCATCGCTGAAGATGATGAATACACTTCGGATCTTGGCGCGAAAGCGGCTGTCCGGGCCCTCAGTTCAGCGGGAAAAAAACCTTCCTCGGTAGACCTTATTATAGTGGCCACTATAACCCCGGATATGCTTTTCCCGTCGACCGCCTGTTTCATACAGGATAAGATAGGGGCGAAAAATGCCGCCTGTTTCGATATCAACGCGGCGTGTTCCGGTTATATATACGCGGTGGAAATCGCGAAAAGGCTTGTCGAAGCGGGCAGCCACGACACAATACTTGTAATTGCATCCGAAAAATTATCTTCCATTACCGATTGGACGGACAGAAATACGTGTGTTCTTTTCGGCGACGGAGCCGGAGCGTGCGTTATTTCGGGAGAAAATTCCGGAAAACCCAGGGTTTTATACACATACACTGGCGCGGACAGCAGCGCGGCCGAACTTCTTATGATGCCCGGGGGGGGGACAAGATTTCCGGCTTCCATACAGACAGTTGAGAACAAACTGCATTTTTTGAAGATGGCCGGAAAAGAAGTTTTTAAGAATGCGGTTTTGTGCATGTATAAGGCATCCGAAAAAATAATGAAAAAATACAATATAAGCATAGATGAAATAAAATGCTTTCTGCCTCATCAGGCAAACGTCAGAATTATCGACGCGGTCGCCAGGAAAATAGGGATAGAGAGGGAGAAGGTTTATCTGAATGTCCAGAAATTCGGCAATATGTCCGCAGCCACGGTTGCCGTCGGGCTGGATGAAGTCTTCAAAGAATGGGATCTGAAATCGGGGGACAAAATACTTGTCGATGCTTTCGGAGCCGGTTTTACTTTCGGCTCCCTTGTAATAGAATGGTAATTGCGTTCAGTCGGAGCCTTTTCCGAAAATTCGGTGATAACAGGGTGTTTAATTGAAGAATATCGGTTTTATTTTTCCCGGACAGGGAGCCCAGTATATAGGTATGGGGAAAAGCCTTTATGAAAACTACGGGGTTGCCCGGCGTGTTTTCGATAAAGCTGAGTCCGTGCTGGGATTCGGGCTTAAAGATATTTGTTTTAACGGTCCTGAAGAAGAAATAACGAAAACCGACATATGCCAGCCCGCCATTTTGACCTGTTCCGCGGCGGCGATGGAAGTATTAAAGGAAACCCGCGGCTTTATCCCTTCTTTATGCGGGGGTTTGAGTCTCGGAGAATATTCCGCTCTCGTATGTTCGGGCGCGCTTGCGTTTGATGAAGCTGTTGCCCTTGTTTACAAAAGAGGCAGATTTATGCGGGAGGCATGCGAAGAAACAGACGGCACAATGGCGTCCCTTATAGGATGCGATGAAGGTAAAGCCGCAGAGTTCGCGGAACAGGCATCCTGCGAAGGTGTTGTCACCGTCGCTAACCTGAACTGTCCCGGACAGGTGGTTATTTCGGGAGAGAAAAAGGCTGTTTATAAAGCGCTGGAATTAGCAAAGTCCGCCGGAATCAGGAAAGCGGTTGAATTAAAGGTAGCGGGAGCTTATCATTCTCCACTGATGAAATCGGCAAAAAACAGATTAACGGAGGAGTTAGAGCGCGTTGAGATAAAAAAACCTCTTATCAGGTGCGCGAGCAATGTTCTCGGGAATTTTTATTCCGAAAAAGATGACATAAAATATTTTCTCTCAGAACAGATAACATCCCCTGTTTTATGGCAGGATTGCGCCGAAGCCATCATCAGAGAAGGATGCAATTTGTTTTTTGAGCCCGGGTGCGGCAAAGTGCTGACGGGACTGTTGAAAAGGATCGATGCGTCAAAAAGATGTCTCACGATAGAGAAGAAAGAAGATATCGAAAATTTAACAGGCAGTGTTTAAGCGGAGGAGAAGATAATTATGCTGTTGAAAAACAAAACCGCGATAGTGACGGGAGCCGGTCAGGGTATCGGGAAGACTATAGCACTGAAGTTGGCCGGCGAAGGAGCCGATATCGCGCTTTGCGATATCGATGAGGAAAGTTTAAGAAAAACAGCTTCCGAAATAGAGTGTTTGGGCAGAAAAGCCTATGCGTATAAATGCAATGTTGCCGACATTGCAAGTGTCGATAAAACTGTCAACAAAATTCTTGACAATGCAGGCAAAGTGGATATACTCATTAACAATGCTGGCTTGACAAGAGACGCTTTAATGATGAGGCTTAAAGAAGAAGACTGGGATCTTGTCATCAGTGTCAATTTAAAGGGCGTCTTTAATTTTATGAAGTCTGTTTGCCGCCCTATGTTAAAGCAAAAATCAGGGAAAATTGTCAACATAGCCTCTATTATCGGTTTGATCGGAAATGCCGGACAGTCCAATTATGCGGCTTCGAAAGCCGGGGTTATAGCGTTGACAAAAACCGCGGCAAGGGAAATGGCGTCGAGAGGAATTAATGTGAACGCTGTCGCCCCCGGTTTTATTCAGACGAGAATGACGGATGTTCTTTCTGAAGATGTTAAAGGTCAAATGCTGAAAGCTATACCTCTCGGTTACTTCGGAAAACCCGAGGATGTAGCCAATGTAGTTATGTTTTTGTCTTCTGAATTGTCATCATATGTTACGGGCCAGGTAATTGTTGTTGATGGCGGAATGGTAATGGCATAAAATGTTTTCAAAAAGGAGGAAATAATATGTCATCTGTTGCCGAGAGAGTAAAGAAAATAATAGTCGAACAGTTGGGAGTCAATGCCGAAGAAGTGACAAACGAAGCTTCTTTTATAGATGATCTTGGCGCGGATTCTCTTGATACAGTCGAATTGGTAATGGCGCTGGAAGAAGAATTCAACGCCGATATACCCGATGAGGAAGCGGAAAAGCTTAAAACAGTGGGTGACGTAATCAAATATATAGAAAATCATCAACAGTAAAAATATTTTTTAATAGGGCATTTCGCTGATTTTCAAAGGAAATGCCCTGTTGTTAATATCAATTGAGGATTTCATTCAACAATGTCGCATAATAAAAGAGTTGTAATAACGGGAATGGGTGTAGTTTCTCCGAATGGCAACAACCTGAAGGAGTACTGGGATGCCTTGATTCGCGGCAAAAGCGGGGTTGGCCGCCTGACTTATTTCGACCCGACGAAATTCAATTCCCATATTGCCGGCGAAGTGAAGAATTTCGACGCGTCAAAATATGTTAACCCGAAAGATTTGAGGAAAATGGAAAAATTCGTCACTTTTGCCGTAGCTACCGCCAGAATGGCTCTCGAAGATTCGGGTATTGATATGAACAGGGAAGACCCCACTAAGGTCGGAGTTTATATCGGTTCGGGTATCGGCGGTATCCAGACGATGCAGGAACAACATACAAGATATGTAGAAAAAGGTCCGGACCGGTTATCGCCTTTTTTAATCCCCATGTTAATAACCAATATAGCGGCAGGCCAGGTTTCGATAAGTATCGGCGCAAAAGGGCCGAATCTGTGTGTCGTGACCGCCTGCGCCAGTTCCGCGCATTCCATAGGTGAGGCATGGAGAGCGTTGAAGGACGGTGACGCGGATATAATGTTTGCCGGCGGGAGTGAAGGCGCTTTGACCGTTTTGGGGTTTGGCGGATTCTGCGCCATGAAAGCTCTTTCCACCAGAAATGACGAACCGGAAAAGGCAAGCCGTCCTTTCGACAGAGACAGGGACGGTTTTATTATGTCGGAAGGCGCCGGTGTGCTGGTGCTGGAGGAATTGGAACACGCTAAAAAAAGAGGTGCCCGTATATACTGCGAAATGACGGGATACGGACTTTCGGGAGACGGTTACCACATTACCGCTCCGGATCCCGAAGGAGCGGGGGGCGCCAGGGCTTTGAAAATGGCTATAAAGAAATCCGGATTGGCGCTGGAAGATTATGATTATATAAACGCCCACGGCACATCGACAAAACTTAACGATAAGTGCGAGACTCTCGCGATCAAATCCGTTTTCGGGGAGCATGCGAAAAAACTTGCCGTAAGTTCCGTAAAATCGATGACAGGGCATTTGCTCGGAGCCGCCGGAGCCGCCGAGTTGATTGCAACCGCCCTGACAATCCAAAACGGCATAATACCGCCCACAATAAATTATGAAAACCCCGATCCGGAGTGCGACCTTGATTATGTCCCAAATCATGCCAGAGAGGCGAAAGTAAGAGCCGCTTTGTCAAATTCTCTGGGATTTGGAGGCCATAACGCGACATTGGCTCTAAAAAGATTTGAATAATTCTGTTTTTATGAAGGTTTTCTTAATCTTCTGAAACGATAAAATATAATCGGCGCCCCGTCGTTTTTAGCTGTTTCTGACAGCAGTCATTAGGAGGAAAATATGAATTACGGATTTACGGAAGAACAATTAATGATACAGGAAATATGCGACAAAATCGGCAAGGAGAAAATAGTTCCCGTAAGAGAAAAATATGATGAGACGGGCGATTTTCCGTGGGATATAGTAAAAATCCTGTCGGAATCCGACATATTCGGCGTTTATCTGCCCGAGGAATACGGCGGGATGGGCGGCGGATGCCTTGATATGTGTATCGCCACGGAAACTTTAAGCAAATACTGCGGCGGAATCGCGCTCGCTTTTGCCGCCACGGGACTCGGAACATATCCTTTGCTTTTGTACGGGTCGAATGAGCAAAAGAAAAAGTATCTTCCCGATATCGCTTCCGGCAAAAAGCTTGCGGCGTTCGGCCTTACGGAATCAAACGCGGGCAGCGATGTCGGCGGTATTCAGACAACAGCGGTAAAAGACGGGGATTCTTATGTCCTTAACGGGACAAAACAGTGGATTACAAACGGCGGCGAAGCCGAGATATATTCTGTTATAGCTTCCACCAACAAAGCCAAAGGGGCAAGAGGGCTTTCCGCTTTTATAATCGAGAAGGGGACCAAAGGTTTTTCATTCGGCAAAAAAGAAAATAAAATGGGTATACGCGCATCCGTAACAAGAGAACTTATTTTTGAGGACTGCAGAATACCCGCGGAAAATATTCTCGGAAGGGAGGGCGCGGGTTTTATGGTCGCGATGAAGACTTTCGACAAATCAAGGCCCGGTGTCGCCGCCCAGGCTCTGGGAATCGCCCAGGGAGCGCTTAACGAAGCTGTCAAGTTTTCCAGGGAAAGAGTCCAGTTTGAAAAACCTATAGCATCTTTCCAGGGCATCCAGTTTATGCTTGCCGACATGGCTACAAAAGTAGAAGCGGCAAGGACGTTGGTTTATCAGGCCGCCAGGGAAG
>JAQUNG010000016.1:20463-25396 GCA_028717725.1 bacterium
TGGCAGTAAAAATGTCTCAAAGATATCCGCTATGTCCAAGATGTTCGCTTCCGACGTCGCTATGGAAGTAACTACGGATGCCGTGCAGGTATTGGGCGGAAGCGGATATATGAAAGAGTATCCGGTCGAAAAGATGATGAGGGACGCCAAGATTACTCAGATATACGAAGGGACAAACCAGATACAGCGCGGTATTATTGCGATGAACCTGGTTAAAGAAGGAGCGTCTTTAGAATGAACATAGTGGTTTGCATAAAGCAGGTTCCCGATACCACTGAAGTAAGGATTGATCCTAAGACGAATACCCTTGTCAGAGAGGGTGTCGCAAGCATAATAAACCCTTTTGATTTATATGCGATAGAAGAAGGTGTGAGGTTAAAGGAAAGATTCGGCGGCAAAGTTACCGTGATAAGTATGGGCCCCGGACAGGTGGAGAATGCTCTGAGAGAAGCAATATCTCTGGGAGCGGATGAAGCCGTGCTGATGTGCGACAGGGCATTTGCCGGTTCCGATACACTTGCCACATCATTAGCTCTGTCGGAAGGAATAAAAAAGATAGGTTTTGATGTGATAATCTGCGGTAAACAGGCTATAGACGGAGATACCGCTCAGGTAGGGCCGGGCATTGCCGCCCATCTGGATATACCGCAGATTACCTATGTGAAAAAAATAGAATCCGCGGATAACGGCAAAATAATTGCGGAAAGGATGGTGGAAGAAGGGTATGAGGTAGTCGAATCGTCGCTTCCTGTCCTTATCACTGTCGTTAAAGAAATAAACGAACCCCGGCTGCCGTCGTTGAAAGGTAAAATGAAAGCCAAGAACGCGGCGATAAAGACTATTACATCCGCCGATCTCGGTATAGATAAGAGCAAAATAGGACTGGACGGCTCGCCCACATGGGTTATGAAGATATTCACCCCTTCTAAAAAAGAAGGCGGCAAAATATTTGAAGGCAGCGCCGATGAAGTGGTCGCTAAATTGATCGCTGAAATGCAGGACAATCTTATTTAAAAGAAATTTAAGCAGTTCAGTAGTTGAGTGGTTTTGTTTTTTACTGCTAAACCATTGAACTGTTAAACTGTTGAACTGAGGAATTTAAATGGGGATAGAAATTGAAATTGAAAAGTGCGTGGGATGTGGGGCATGTATTAAAGCGTGTCCTTACAGCGCTATTTCAATGCGCGACAAAATAGCTTATATCGACGAGGAAAAATGCACCCTATGCGGAGCATGCGTGGAATCCTGTAAATTTGACGCGATAATTATGAGGGTCCATCATGAGGATGTCGTACGGGATTTGACAGCTTATAGAGACGTTTGGGTTATAGCCGAACAGAAAAAGGGAGCAGTACAGTCTGTTTCATACGAGCTTTTAGGCGTGGGCAGAAAGCTGGCCGATGACAGGAACGCGAAGCTGGGCGCGGTGATAATCGGAAAAGATGTGCGCAAACAGGCGGAAAAGCTAATTGAGCGCGGCGCCGACAAGGTGTATGTTGTTGAACACAGGGATTTAGAGCATTTTATCGATGAATCATATTCCAGGATACTGGCTAATCTTATAAGGAAAGAAAAACCCGAGATCGTCCTTACCGGAGCGACGGCTATAGGCAGGGCTTTAATACCGAGGGTTGCAGTGCAGATAAAGACAGGGCTCACCGCTGACTGCACTTCGCTTGCCGTGGATCCCGATTCGGGTTTGCTCTTACAGACAAGGCCCGCTTTCGGCGGAAATATTATGGCGACTATCCTGTGTAAGGATTATCGTCCGCAGATGGCCACTGTCAGGCATAAAGTGATGAAAGAGCTGGATCCCGATCCTTCCAGAAAAGGGAAAATAATAGCAGTAAAGCCGGATGATACGGATTTAAAATCCAGGACAAAGGTCTTAAAACTTATCGAAGAAATGGAATCCACCCTGAATATCGCGGAAGCCGATATAATCGTCTCGGGCGGCAGGGGCCTGAAAAGTCCGGAAAATTTCCGGTTGGTTGAAGGGCTCGCAAAAGCGTTTGGCGGAGCTGTGGGAGCAAGCAGAGCGGCTGTCGATTCCGGTTGGATTCCGTATTCGCACCAGGTAGGTCAGACAGGCAAAACGGTCTGCCCGAAAGTCTATATCGCCTGCGGAATTTCGGGAGCCATACAACATAAGGTCGGAATGCAGTCTTCCGATTGTATAATAGCAATCAACAAGGACCCAAATGCCCCGATATTTGAAATAGCGACATACGGTATTGTCGGCGACTTGTTTGAAGTAATACCGAAGTTGACCGAAGCTGTTAAGAAAATCCTGAAAAAATAACAGTTTAATATAGTTAAGCGGTTCAGTAGTTTAGCAGCAAGAAACAAAAATATTAAACCATTCAACTGCTTAACGACTCAACTATTAAACTCAGTTCTAAACTGCTCAACCACTTAACTACTCAACTCCTTAACTATTTTTAGTCCACAAGATATTGTATTTTTACTTGATTATTTACCCAATATATAGTATTTTCTAGAAAAGTTATTTTGTCTTTATCCGGAGGTAATAAAATGTATTTTAAACATCTCGAATTATCAGGGTTTAAATCTTTTTCTGATAAGACTGTCCTGAATTTTGAGCCAGGAACTACGGCTATTGTAGGACCGAACGGCTGCGGCAAAAGCAATATATCCGATGCCATACAGTGGGTATTGGGAGAACAGAGCGCAAAAACACTTCGTGGTTCGAAAATGGAGGATATTATTTTCGACGGCACCGCGGAAAGGAAACCGGTGGGTTTGGCAGAAGTATCCCTGACACTCGGAGATGCGGACGCGGCAATAGGATTGGGATACAGCGAAATAAAACTTACAAGGAGATTATTCAGATCCGGCGAAAGCGAATACCTGATAAATAATAATATCTGCAGACTCAGGGATATCAACGAATTGATAATGGGAACCGGACTCGGGCTTAGCACTTATTCCGTGATGGGTCAGGGCAGAATGGATGAAATATTAAAATCAAAACCTGAGGAAAGGCGGTATCTTTTCGAAGAAGCCGCGGGAATAACCAAATATAAAAATAAAAAGAACGAAGCGTTGAGAAAACTCGAATACACGGAATCGAATCTTTTGAGGCTCGGGGATATCATAAACGAAGTCAAGAGACAGATAAATTCGGTAAAACGTCAGGCTACAAAAGCGCAGAAATACAAGGATATCGATGATGAACTGAGGGATCTCGAAGTAAAAATAACGTCTTATAAATATGCCGAAATGAAAAATGCTTTTGCCGGGTTAAAGAAAAAATCGCTGGATTATGATGAGAACGAGAAACGTTTGCACGAAGAGACGGCTTCTCTCGAAAAAGAGA
Source organism: bacterium (assembly GCA_028717725.1). GTDB lineage: Bacteria > Auribacterota > UBA6266 > UBA6266 > UBA6266 > UBA6266. Next base: position 23,804 of record JAQUNG010000016.1, read on the forward strand.
TAAACAAAGACAGGATAGAACTTGACGCTATTCTTTCGAAAATAAGCGATATAAGGGAAAATAAATTTGAATTGTCGAAGAAAAACGAAAACCTTAAAACTAAACTGATTTATAACAAAGAGAGAATAGAAGAGATAAAGAAGGGTTTTGACTTGAAGAGGTCCGAACTTTCGGATTTAGAACGGAAAGTGGATGAAATAGGAGAAAAAGATGAAAACGTCCGCGAAGACCTTTCCAGGCTTGCCTCTCAGATAGAAGACGTTGACGTAAAAGTCAATTCGGCTTCGAACGACCTGACAAAAATAAACGCTGAAATAGCAAAGAAAATATTGGATATAAAGCAAGGCAAAGAGAAATCGATAGAGCTTTTGAGCCTGAATACGAAATGCGGGAATGAGCTTGTCGTAGCGGACCAGAGGGAAAGAGATATCGTGTTGAGGGAAAAAAGGTTAAGGGTCGAGTCGGATGAGCTCGATTTAAAAGTAGACAATATTAACCGGGACATTAAGGTCAAGACGGCCGATCTTCAGCGCCAGCAGCAGCATACGAAGAAAATCAAAAAGGAAATCCAGGAAGTCGAATCCGAATTGGCGTCGAAACAGGAAAGAATAAGCTCAATCGAACATGACAGGATAAGCCTCCAGAAACAAAAGGCGGAAAAAAATTCAAAACTTGAAGTTCTGCTTGATTTGAAGAAAAAATACGAAGGTTTTTATGAGGGTGTAAAAGATATTTTGCGCGCATCCAGAGATTCCGGCCTTCTGGACGGGATTATCGGGCCGGTATCCGAGATAATACAGGTAGAAAACGGTTTTGAGCTGGCATTTGAGGTTGCGCTGGGTTCCAACGCCCAGGTTCTCGTAAGCGGTTCGATAGAGGAAGGCACCCGCGCGCTGGAGCATATTAAAAAGAATTCCAAAGGAAGAGCTACTTTTGTCGCGATTGACAATCCCAAAGTCATTGACAGGTTCAATGTTTCCGTGTTGCAGAGCGAGGATGGTTTTTTAGGGCATATCCTTGATTTTGTAAAATACGAGCAGAGATATAATGATGTGATAAATTACCTGCTCGGGGATGTAGTGGTATTCCGTGACATTGAAACGGCTCTGGCGGCTTCCAGGAAGCATGATTTTCCATGCGATATAGCCACAAAATCGGGAGAGTATATCTCTTCCAGGTGCCTGATTTCGGGCGGGGAAAACGAAAGCGCCCTGCAGGGGGTGGTGGCAAGGGAATCACAGATACTGCGCCTTCAGGACGAAATAAAGAATATCGATGAAAAATCGAATGACCTGGACTCCTCATATAAGCAAATCGACTCCGAGACCGCGCTTCTGCTTGAACATTCCAAGGATATAAATTCGGAACTTTATAAGAATGAAATCAACCTTGCAAACATGAATTTTGAAGTTGCCCGTCTTCAAAGCCTGGTAACACAGTATAATTCGGATAAAGAAAGGCTGCGCTCCGAGATAAATTTCCTGTCTGAGGAAAAGAGCGGTATACTTGAAAAAAGAAACGAACTGAAACTGTCACTGGAAAAGACATCCAGTGAATCTGACGCCATTAAAAAAACAATGGATGATTATGACC
>JAQUNG010000017.1 GCA_028717725.1 bacterium
TCGAGTTTCACGAAATCTCCGCCTCTTGTTTCTATTGTTTTCAATTTTGAAAGGTCGGGTTTCGGCGGAATTACTTTATCAGCACTGCATTCCACGATATATCCCGGATCAATTAGGAATTTATCATTTTTCATGTCGTTGTCAAATCCATTGATGATATCCACTTTTGTGTTTTGCATTTTTATTCCCAGTCCGGGATTTTTCCTTAAGAGCATATCGATTCTGTCATAGGCAAGTTTAGACATATATAGAGGGGTTTGCCAGTATGTCCATCCTATTGATCTCGGGAACATCACTATAATCGCATAATAGGCTTTTAGTGCGTGTTCATATTCTCCCGCTTTTTCCAGCGCGAGAGCGGTATAATACAGCTTTACCCCCGGATCCTCATTCACTGTGGCCCATTTGTAGAAATTTACCATATGTTCATCCGTATTTATGAAATCCCACTGGATCCCTTCAAGTTTGCGGGTCCTTAGCGCTTTCAGATATTCGGGATCTTTTAAAACCGATGTTGTGTCGGGAAATATGCCTTCGCCTATAGCCGCGGCCAGTCCGGGCTGATCCATTATCTTATATTTATATTTCAGTGTCCCGGGATTTTGGAAACGCCCGTATTTCTCATAATCAACTATTCTTTCGGTTCCGGGAGTGTTTAATTTTGTCGATTTTGGTAAATCCTCCGCAGGTATGGCAATCTGCGCGTTGAAAAGTAAAATAATGACCCATGTGGTTATTAAATATTTTTTTTTCACTGGTCACCTTCTTTTGGCAAGCCTGTTTTTGCAGGCGCGGTTGATTCTCTTACAATCAGCTCTGTCGGCATGCTGATCGTTGGGGTGCATACAGTTTCCCTTTCTATCATGTCCATCATAAGGCGTACGCTGTAAAAAGCGATTTCAGGCCTGGATATTCGGACTGTTGTAAGGGGAGGGATAGAATGCTTCGCCCACCCTATGTCGTCAAACCCGATAATGGATACATCTTTCGGCACGGAGAGTCCTTTCGAAGACAGCACCTTTAGAGCGCCTATGGCAGTTTCATCGTTGACCGCGAAGATTGCCGTTATGTCGGATGCATCTTTCAAAATTTTTTCCGTTGCTTTTATGCTGCCTTCAACCTGCATATTGCCCACAGCGGTAATGTTCCTGTCTATGGGTATCTCCGCCTCTTTTAAAGCGTCGATATAACCCCTGAATCGTTCGTTCGAGACAAAAGATTCTATATCCGAATGAATATAAGCGATTCTTCTATGCCCCAAACCTAAGAGGTGTTTGACGGCATCCTTGGCTCCCTCATAGTTTTCCGAAATGACCGAGGGCCTTTTATTTTTTTGTTTGCTGTCTATAAATACGCATGGAAGTTCGCTTGCGTAACATTTGTTTATTATATCATCCGGCAGTTCTCCGATAAGAAAATATCCCGACCAATGGTTTGAATACTGGAATTCCCCGTTTTTTGATATGTCCTGAAATACGAGGTGATTGTTGTTTTTGGAAAGTTCCGATTGTATGGATGTAAGGATATCCATATGGTAAGGTCCCAAAACTGATAATCCATAAGCCTTTATTATCCAGCAGAACGTAAGGTTTTTATTCTCGGCAGATACCGAAGAAACCACTTTTTCGGGTTCTGAAACAAAAGTTCCCGTGGCGGGAACGGCGTATAAAAGTTTTTCTTTGATTAATTCGGCGATAGCTTTCCTTACGGTTGCGCGGTTTACCTGATAAAGTTTGCTGATTTTTTCTTCGGATGGAATCATTTCTCCCGGTTTATAGGTGTGGTCCCTTATCTTATTGCGCAAAACCTCTGTTAGTTGCATATACAGAAAAACCGGTTTATTTCTGTCTAACGGTTGGTTTGTCACGTTTTTATTAACTCCTATATTTTATAATGTTCTATAACCATACTAGTATACCCCCGGTAGCAATATCTGTCAAGATGCCAAGGAAGAATTTACGATAATCAGGATGAAATAAAGCGATTAGTATGTATCAGGTATATAACTTGTATGTATTGGCAATAACAATTATAATAAATATTTTGTTTACCCGGCAACAACAATTTGTAAAAAGCAGTTCATCTTTTTATTTATGGTTTTATTTTTTAACTTTGCGAAGCGGACTTACTACCGGACAGGGTAAATTTTTGTTGCATTTAAAAGTTTTAAAATGGTAGCATTATCACTCAATTTTAGCTTTAAATAAGTATAACAAAGTAGGTATAAAGGGGGATAAAATGGCGATTATTCATGTTTCCGATGCTGATTTTAATGATAAAGTTATAAAAAATGAAAAGCCGGTTCTTGTGGATTTTTCCGCCGAATGGTGTATGCCGTGTAAAATGATGGCTCCGGTATTTGAATCCGCCTCCGATGAAAACGATAATATAGTTTTTGTCAAGGCGGATGTCGATAAATGTCCCGATTCCTCGGCTAAGTACAGTATATTAAGTGTGCCGACGCTGATTCTTTTTAAGAACGGGGAACCGAAAAGCCAGGTATCCGGTGCTATGCAGAAGGAAGATTTAAAAAAATGGATTAAGGACAATAGCTGATAAAAGAAGGGAAAAGGTGTAAGATCTGCCTTATGAGCGAGAAAATAAAATTATTCGGTAAAAAAGCGGAGAAATTTATCCTGAAAAACAGGGAAGAACCGGAATTATTCAGGAACTATTTTCCCTACTCGGATGTTCCTAAAGTTGTTTTTGATAAAAGAACACCGAAAATTAATATTCCCAAAGACATTTTCATTACGGACACTACTTTTCGCGACGGGCAGCAGTCCCGGCCGCCTTATTCTGTCGGTCAGATTGTCGAAATTTTTACTTTATTGAACCGTTTAAGCGGACCTAACGGTATAATACGGGCTTCCGAGTTCTTCCTGTACAGCAGTAAAGACAGAGAATCGGTTGAAAAATGTATGGGAAAAGGATTTAAATATCCCGAAGTGACCGGTTGGATAAGAGCCGTGAAGGATGATTTTAAGCTTGTAAAAAAAGCGGGTTTGAAAGAAACGGGAATTTTAACTTCGGTTTCGGATTATCATGTTTACCTCAAGTTGAAACTTGACAGGAAAGCCGCGTTTGAAAAATACGTTGATATTGTTGAGACAGCCCTTTCCGAAGGCATAAAGGTGAGGTGCCATTTTGAGGATATCACCAGGGCCGATATTTACGGGTTTGCTCTTCCTCTTGCGCAAAAACTGATGTCTCTCAGCGAAAAATCGAAAATTCCGGTTAAAATAAGGCTTTGCGATACGATGGGATACGGTTTGCCTTATCCGGAGGCTTCGCTTCCGAGGGGAATTCCCAAACTTGTCGAGGCTTTTCATAAGGAGGGCGGTGTTCCCTGTGAATTGCTTGAATGGCATGGGCATAATGATTTTCATAAAGTTCTTGTTAATTCTGTCGCCGCGTGGTTATACGGGTGTTCGTTTATAAACGGCAGTCTGCTCGGTTACGGTGAGAGAACCGGCAATTGTCCGGTCGAAGCGGCAGTTATCGAGTATATGCAGTTAAAAGGAACAAGCGCCGGAATGGATACCACGGCGATTACCGATATCGGGAATTATTTCAGGGATGTGATAGGCGCCGATGTCCCGTCCAATTATCCGTTTGTCGGAAAAACGTTTAATACGACAAGCGCCGGCATCCATGCCGACGGAGTATTGAAAAACGAGGAAATATATAACATATTTGATACCACTAAAATACTGGACCGGCCGATTGAAATAGTCATTACGGATAAATCAGGGGTAGCCGGTATTGTCCATTGGTTCAATACATATATCCGCCTCGCGGAAAATATGAAAATAGACAAAAGGCATCCCGGCATCAAAAAAATATTTGACTGGGTAATGAAGCAGTATGAAGACGGCAGAATTACATCCATATCTCCGGAGGAGTTGTTGTCAAGGGGGAAAAAATATCTTCCCGAGTATTTTCAGTCCGATTTTGACAATCTGAAAGTAAGAGCTGAAAAACTTGCCCTTCATCTCGTGGAAGAATATGCCGACAAGCCGGAACTGAAAAGCATGGATTCCGATAAAATAGAGCCGTTATTGGGAAGGCTTGTGGAAGAAGATCCGTTTGTTCAGCTTGCGTATGTGGTAGATAAGGACGGCAGAAAAGTCACTAAAAATATTTCGAGTATAGTTGATAAAGCGAAGTATGAAACGCTCATGCATGATACCAATTTTTCCGATAGACAGTGGTTTGTTGAACCGATGAAAAGCGGTAAGTCCTGTGTCACGGATTTTTATACTTCCAAGATTACGGGCCGGTTTTGCATAACCGTTTCCGCTCCCGTTATGGATGCCGGAAACAAAATAATAGGTATCCTGGGTTTTGATATAAAGTTTGAAGACCTTGTAAAATTTGAAGAAACGGTCTGATAATGGGAAAAACTATTTCCGAAAAGATTATAGGAGAACATGCCGGAAGAGAAGTGAAAGCCGGTGATATTGCCATTGTAAATGTCGATGTATGTCTTACTCAGGATGGGACCGGACCCCTGGCGGTCAAACAGCTGGAGAAAATGGGATTATTTAAAGCTTCAAACCCTCAAAAGACGGTTTTGTTTATCGACCATGCCGCTCCGAGTCCCCGAAAAGAACTTTCAAATGATCACGGGATGCTGAGGGAATTTGCCGATAATACGGGGTGTTGCTTGTTTGACGCAGGGGAAGGTGTCTGCCATCAGATAATCAATGAAAAATTTGTAAAACCGGGTGATGTTTTAATCGGAGCCGATTCGCATACGTGTACCGGCGGCGCTCTGTGCGCCTTTTCCACCGGTATGGGGTCAACCGATGTTGCGGTGGGGATTGCGTTAGGCAAGACCTGGCTCAGGGTTCCTGAAACTTTCAAAGTTATTTGTGACGGGGAATTCGAAACGGGTGTTTCTTCAAAAGACCTGATTTTATATTTTATAGGAATTATAGGGGCTGACGGAGCTACTTATAAGGCGCTGGAATTTACCGGTTCGGCGATAAAAAGCATGGATATGAGCGATAGGTTTACAATCGCCAACATGGCCGTTGAAGCCGGTGCAAAAACAGGACTCATAGAAGCGGATGACATAACCAGGGATTTTCTGAAATCGATGAAAAGGGAGAAAGATTTCAGGAGAATTGCCGCGGATACGGATGCTGTGTATCAAAGGGAATTCAGAATAAACGTTTCTGAACTGGAACCTATGGTTTCTTTTCCCCATACGGTTGATAATACCAGGAAAGTATCTGAAGCCGGAGATGTAAAACTGCATCAGGTTCATATAGGAACTTGTACAAACGGGAGGTTGAAAGATATGGAGATAGCTTCCCGGATGCTGAAAGGAAAGAAAGTCAAAAAAGGAACGCGCTTCCTTGTAACTCCGGCGTCAAAAAGTGTTTTTCTTGAAGCGATGGGAAAGGGGTATATAGCGGATCTTGTAAAAGCGGGCGCTTTGATAAATCCTCCCGGTTGCGGGCCCTGTGTTGGTGTACACCAGGGTATTCTTGCGGACGAAGAAAACTGTCTTTCTTCACAGAACAGGAATTTTCAGGGAAGAATGGGGAATGTAAAGGGTAATATTTATCTCGCTTCCACTTATACCTGCGCGGCAAGCGCTTTAACCGGGAAAATTACCGATCCTCGGGAATTTTTGTAGAAAACGCAGAAAAATATATAAAACACAGAGATAAAAACAGTGCAATAGTTTAGCGGTTCAATGGCTTTTTTACTGCTCAGCTATTTAACCGGTTAACTATATTCGGTTCGGAGGTTATGTGAAGCTAAAAGGCAAGGCATGGGTTTTTGGAGATGACATAAGCACCGATCTTATAGCGCCGGGCAGGCTTTTTCATCTTCGTTCGAATTTGCCGGAACTCGCCAAGCATGTTCTGGAAGATGCCCGCCCTGAATTTGCCGCATCTGTGCGAAAAGGTGATTTTGTAGTCGGCGGCAATAATTTTGGCTTGGGTTCAAGCAGAGAACATGCTCCCGCAATATTAAGGATAGCCGGTGTCAGCGCCGTTATGGCAAAATCTTTTGCCAGGATTTTTTTCAGAAATGCTATAAATGTAGGGTTGCCCGTTATTATCTGCGATACGGATAAGATTAAAGAGGGAGATATTCTGGAAGTGAATCTTGAAGACGGCAAAATAGCTGACATCACTGCGAAATGCGAAATTGTTTTTTCTCCGTTGCCGTCTGCCATGAGGAAAATACTTCAGGACGGCGGTTTGGTCGAGCATATAAAAAAACACGGGAATATAGAAGTTTAATAAATAATTTTAAAACAAAAAAGCAAAAGGATTTGAACCTCAGATAATACGGATACACACAGATAGGGAAAAATAGAAGGGATATAAGAATTGTATAATAAAAGTTTTATCACAGCCAAAGTCGAATAAATGCGGTTCGAAAAATATAAATGTAAATTATTTGATATGAATTTCAAGTATGGAGAATTAAAAATTGGCCGAGAAAATTACGATTAAAAATAGCAAACTTGAGGTTCCAGATAACCCGTATATCGTTTTTATTGAAGGAGACGGGACAGGACCCGATATCTGGAAAGCCTCGCGGTATGTCATCGATGAAACTGTCGCGAAATTGTATTCCGGCGGCCGAAAAATCGAATGGGTTGAAGTTTTCGCCGGGGAAAAATCATATAACAGAACAGGTGAATGGCTTCCCGAAGAAACGCTGAACAAAATAAGAGAGTATATTGTAGCCATAAAAGGTCCTTTAACTACTCCCGTCGGAGGAGGAATAAGGAGCCTCAATGTTTCTTTGCGGCAAAAACTGGACCTTTTCGCGTGTGTCCGCCCCGTGAGGCATTACAGGGGAGTCCCGAGTCCCGTTAAGGAACCGGAAAAAATCAATATGATTATTTTCCGGGAAAACACGGAAGATGTATATGCCGGAATAGAGTGGCAGGAGGGTTCGCGCGAGGCAAAAGAAGTAATAGCTTTTCTAAAGTCTAAATTCGGCTCCGAAATAAGAGCGGATTCCGGAATAGGGATTAAACCTATGAGCGAATCCGGTTCCAAAAGGATAATAAGGAAGGCCATAGAATACGCTCTTAGAAACGGGGTGAGGAGCGTTACCATGATGCATAAGGGAAACATTCAGAAATTTACGGAAGGCGCTTTCAGAAAATGGGGCTATGAACTCGCGATGGAAGAATTTGCCGATTATGTAATAACGGAAGATGAATTGTGGAAAAAATATTTAGGGAAACAGCCCGAGGGAAAAATCATATTGAAAGATCGCATTGCTGATATTATGTTTCAGCTTGTTTTACTTCGGCCTTCCGAATTTGACGTGATCGTGACTCCCAATTTAAATGGTGATTATATCTCCGATGCTATTGCCGCGCAGGTGGGGGGTATTGGAATGGCTCCGGGGGCTAATATAGGGGATTTTACCGCGATCTTCGAGGCGACCCACGGTACAGCCCCCAAATATGCGAACCAAAACAAGGTAAATCCGGGGTCTCTGCTATTATCAGGGTGTATGATGCTTGAATATATAGGATGGACCGAAGCCTCGAAGTCAATAAAAAGAGCGATGGAAAAAACAATAGTATCGGGTAAGGTCACTTATGATCTTGCGAGGCAGTTAAAGAATTCTACCGAGCTTAAAACGACACAGTTTGCGGAAGAGATTGTGAAAAACCTCGACGGGTCGGAATAGCGGCAGTGTTTCAGGATTCCTGTTTCATATTTTCAAATCCCTTGATAAGGTGATAAATTTAAGGCATGAAAAAAATTATCAAATCTGAATTAATAGAAAAAAAAATAAGGGAAGGTTTTCGGAAAATTAATTTTTTCCTGCCTGCCGATATAAAAAAATCGATTGAAAAAGCGCTGAAGAAAGAGAGCAGGTCTCTTGCCGTATTTACGCTGGAAAACATTCTTAAAAATAACTGTATTGCGGAAGAAAAGCATTTGCCTCTCTGTCAGGACTGCGGACTTGCGGTTGTGTACGTGGAAATAGGAGAAAACGTAATTGTAAAGGGCTCATTGAAGGATGCCATAAACAGAGGAGTGAAAGGAGCGTATGCTTCCGCGTTTTTGAGGAAATCTGTCTGTGACCCGCTTACAAGGAAAAACACAAAAACCAATCTTCCCCCCGTTTTACACTTCAGTTTTATAAAAGGGAATTTTTTAAAGATGTATATTATGAGCAAAGGCGGCGGAAGCGATAATAAAAGCGAGTTGAAAATGATGAGTCCTTCCGACAGTGTTGAGGGTATAGAAGATTTTGTGTGTGAAACCGTGAAAAAAGCGGGGCCGGACGCTTGTCCGCCGTATATTATCGGTGTAGGCATAGGAGGTTCTTTCGACACAGTTGCTTCTTTGGCTAAAAAAGCGCTTTTCAGGAAAATAGGCACCGCTAACCGCGATAAAACGCTTAATAAAATGGAGAAAAACATTCTCTGTAAAATCAATAAATTGAACATAGGAGCCGGAGGTTTCGGAGGTATGACGACAGCTTTGGCGGTTCATATAAATTCCGAACCCTGCCATATAGCGAGCCTGCCTGTCGCCGTTAACATTAATTGCCATTCGGCAAGGTCGTTGGTTATTAAAATTTGAATATGAAGATTCATTACCTGAAAACACCGATAAAGAGCGCTATTCTCAAAAAACTGAAATCGGGAGATATTGTGTATCTGTCCGGCTCTGTTTTTACTGCCCGGGATACGGCTCATAAACTGCTGTGCGAAAAAATAAAAAACGGGAAAGAATTACCGTTTGCCCTAAAAGGAGAAATAGTTTATTATTGCGGTCCCACCCCTGGAAAAAGAAAAGGATTGATCGGATCGTGCGGGCCGACAACAAGTTCCAGAATGGATAAATACACGCCGGTTTTGCTTAAGAACGGGATAAAAGCGATGATAGGGAAAGGGAAACGTTCCGATAAAATAGTTGATTGTATAGCCAGAAGCAAAGCAGTTTATTTTGCCGCTCCGGCTGGTTTAGGAGCTCTTCTGTCGGAATGCGTCATAAAATCCGGGATTTTGGCCTTTAAGGAATTGGGACCGGAAGCGGTTTTCCGCCTCTATGTGGAAAATATGCCTTTGGTTGTGGCTGTTGATTCGGAAGGCAATTGTATTTACAAGGATTGAATTGTTTTTTTGGAGCTATATTTATGTATAGGATAATATCAAAAAATAAAATAGCCGAAGATATATTCAAAATTGAGATAAAAGCGCCTTTGATCGCCTCGAAAAGGAAAGCAGGGCAATTTGTTGTCTTAAGACCCGAGGAAACGAGTGAAAGGATACCACTTACTATTTTCGATTCGGATATATGCAAAGGTACCATAACCGTTATCATACAGGCGGTCGGCAAAACGACAAGAAAAATAGTTTCTCTTGAAAAAGGCGGATATTTGCTTGATGTAGCGGGACCTCTCGGAAATCCGACATGTATTGAAAAAAATGGAAATGTAGCCGTTGTCGCGGGCGGCGTCGGGACGGCGGTTGCTTATCCTGTGGCAAAAGCTTTCAGAGAGGCGGGCAATAAGGTTATAGGTATAATAGGCGCCAGGACGAAAAACCTGGTTATACTTGAAGATGAGATGAAAGCCATAACTTCCGGACTGTTCATTACCACGGATGACGGTAGTTACGGAATGAGGGGATTTGTTACCGATGCTCTTGAAACCCTTATCAGGAAAGATACGGTAAACGAGGTTTTAGCTGTGGGACCTGTACCTATGATGAAAGCGGTTTGCGATCTTACAAAGAAGTATAAGATAAAAACCATAGTGAGTTTAAATCCGATTATGGTAGATGGTACGGGAATGTGTGGCGCATGCAGGGTTACTGTAGGGGGAAAAACAAAATTTACCTGTGTTGACGGGCCGGAATTTGACGGGCATGAGGTGGATTTTGATGAACTCAGCAGAAGGCTCAGGGGATATTCCGATATGGAAAAACATTATATTGGTCATAAAGGATGTAATCTGGAAAATAAAGTCTGATGAAAGAAAAATGTGACAGACAAAAAATGCCGGAGCAAAATCCTTCGGAAAGAATAAAGAATTTCGAGGAAGTTCCTACCGGTTATACCGAGGGACTTGCTTTAAAGGAAGCGTTGCGATGTCTTGAGTGCAAAAAGCCGATGTGTGTTTCCGGCTGTCCCGTTAATGTTCCCATCCCTGATTTTATAAAGCTCGTAAAACAGGGGAAATTTGCCGAAGCCGCGAGAAAGATTAAGGAATCAAACTCACTCCCCGCTGTTTGCGGAAGGGTATGTCCGCAGGAAGACCAATGCGAGAAATTGTGTATTATAGGAAGATTAGGAAGTCCGGTGGCTATAGGAGCGCTGGAAAGATTTGTAGCCGATTATGAAAGAGAGCTTGGGGAGATAGAAGTTCCGGTTGAGCATGAAAAAACCGGGAAAAAAGTGGCAGTTGTCGGTTCTGGACCTGCGGGACTGACGGTTGCCGGGGAACTTGCGAAAAAGGGACATGAGGTTACTGTCTTTGAAGCGCTCCACAAACCGGGCGGAGTTTTGGTTTACGGCATTCCTGAGTTCAGGCTTCCGAAGAAAATTGTCGAATCGGAAATAGATTACATAAAAAAACTCGGGGTGAAAATAGAGACTAATGCTGTTATCGGAAAATACGCGACTGTTGACGAACTGCTTAAAAGCGGATTCGCCGCTGTTTTTATCGGAAGCGGTGCGGGAGCGCCTAAATTTATGAATATTCCCGGAGAAAATTGTGTCGGTGTTTTTTCGGCGAATGAATATCTTACGCGTTCCAACCTTATGAAAGCATACAGATTTCCCGAATATGATACTCCTATCCCAAGAGGAGGAATTGTTGCGGTTGTGGGAGGAGGTAACGTCGCGATGGATTCAGCGAGGACAGCTGTCCGGCTCGGAGCAGAAAAAGTCAGACTCCTTTACAGAAGATCAAGAGAAGAGATGCCGGCTCGGATAGATGAAGTCCATCATGCGGAAGAGGAAGGCATTGAATTCAGTTTCTTGGTGAATCCTGTGAGTTTTATCTGCGATGAATACGGAAAAGTGAGGGAAGTCAAGTGCGTGAGAATGGAACTGGGAGAACCTGATGATTCGGGCAGGAAACGCCCTGTTAAAATCGATGGATCCGAATTTTATGTTAAAGCTGATACGGTTGTAATAGCCATAGGCAATGATCCCAATCCTCTTATACAGAAGACCACACTGGGTCTTGAAGTAAATAAATGGGGAAATATAATCGCCGAGAAAGGATCTGGGAAAACCAGTATAAAAGGAGTGTATGCCGGAGGTGATATCGTTACCGGGTCAGCAACCGTTATTGAAGCCATGGGCGCTGGCAAAATAGTAGCTGAAGCTATACATGAATTTTTAACGGGAGAAAAATGAGGTTGAACAACCAATATATTCTGATTGTAAGAAATGCGGCGGTTTTACTCTTGTTGCTTGCTTTATTCGGATATATGCTGTGGGGTAAATTTTATTCCAGCGAAGCGATTTTGGAAAAACGGATAAGGGATATAAAAAGAATTCTCGAATCGAAAAATATCGGGTCGGCGGAAAAAATGTTATCCGAAGATTACAGGGACGATCTCGGATTCGATAAAATCACGGCCGTAAATTATATGTCTTCCGTATTTAAAAATTCGGAAGATATAAAAATATTTATGGGGGATGTAAATTGTATTTTTGAGGGCGAAAAGGTTTTTGTCGAAATCAGGGCGGAGTACAGGATCAGGACCAAGGATTATTTGTTTACGAACGTTCTTTCCGCCGGTCCCGACAGAAATGTATTAAGAGTTGTTTTTGACGGTTCCGGCGGACAATGGGTTGTATCCGAGGTTAAAAATTTCCGTGAATTCTTCGATGTAAGGAAGCATCAGGCAAAAAGTTATTTTTGATTGAGGAAACTTAAGGAGGGAAAATGGAAATAAAAGAAAATATATTCAAAGCTTACGATATCAGAGGTGTCTTTCCGGAAGAAATAAATGAAGAAACAGCGTATCGTATCGGGCGCGCTTTTGTTTCTTTTCTGGGAGCAAAAAATATAGCGGTGGGCCGGGACATGAGAGTTTCATCGCCGGCTTTAGCAAAATCTTTTATCAAAGGTGCGGTGGATCAGGGGTGTAACGTGACTGATTTTGGCATGGTGGGTACGGATATGCTTTATGTCGGAGTGGCGATGTATGGATATGAAGGAGGTATTATTATAACCGCTTCGCATAATCCCAAGGAATATAACGGTATGAAATTGGTGAAAGAGAGGGCAATTCCGCTTAGCGGTGATACGGGAATCCAGGATATAAAAAAAATGGTGGTGGATAACAATTTTGCGGAGCCAGCAAAAAAAGGGAACCTTTATAACAAAGATATCTGGGATGATTATGTGAAGCATACTCTGGGGTTTGTCGATCCTTCCAAAATAAAACCGTTTAAGGTTGTGATGGATGCCGGTAATGGCATGGCGGGGAAAATGATTCCTCCCGTGTTTGAAAAATTACCACTTACTATTATCCCCATGTATTTTGATGTGGATGGTTCTTTTCCTAATCATGAGGCGAATCCTCTTATTGAGGAAAACAGAGTTGGAATCATGAAAAAAGTTGTTGAAGAAAACGCGGACTTAGGTATTGCTTTTGACGGTGATGTAGATAGATGTTTTTTTGTGGATGATGAGGGGGAATTTGTATCCGGAGATTTTGTAACAGCCCTTTTGGCGGAAGCTATTCTGAGGAAAAACCCCGGGGAATCGATTCTTTATGACCTCAGGGCAAGTTGGGCAGTCAGGGATAAAGTTCTGGAAAACGGCGGCAAACCTTTTATGAACAGGGTCGGTCACGCGTTTTTCAAGCAGAGAATGAGAAAAGAAAAAGCCATTTTTGGGGGGGAAGTCACGGGACATTATTATTTCAGGGATAATTATAATGCCGACAGCGGGATTATCCCCGCTCTGCTGATGCTGGAATTGATAAGCGCGAAAGATGTTAAATTAAGCCGGTTGATAAAGCCTCTCAAAGAAAAATATTTTATCAGCGGCGAGATTAATTCAAAAGTAAGCGATACTCAGAAGAAAATAGATGAACTGGCGCAAAAATACAGCGATGCTCAGATATCGTATCTTGACGGGATATCGGTTGATTACAGCGATTGGCATTTCAATGTGAGGCCGTCTAATACGGAACCTTTATTAAGACTGAATCTTGAGGCAAAAACAAAAGAAATGATGGAGCGGAAGAGAGACGAAGTCCTTTCGGTGATTGAATGCTGAAGAGCTGATTTTTAGTGATTTTTAAAGGTTCTTATGGTAAGTTTATCAGTTCGATAAAAAAGGAGATTTAGTTATGAAAGTTTTGAAGTGCTTGCTTTTAGCGGTTTTTTGCGCGTCATTGTTTGTCCCTGCGGCTTATTCCGAGCAGGGCAGAAGGACGAAAAAAACAATTGTTACTTCAGAAGACAGCCTGACGAAAAAACAAGTCGATGAAAAAGATAAAGAAGCGATTGAAAAAGAACCGTTAACAGACAAAGAAACGGAAATAATACATCTTTTTAAGATGATCAACGCTGGAAACAGCAGAACGAGGAGACTCGCGTATAAAAGTCTGAGGGAAATGGGTGAATCCGCCGTGTCTGTTTATGTAAAAATTCTGCTGGACGGAAGAAGAAGCGACAGGGAATTCGCCGCGAAAATGCTCGGAGAATACCCGACGGAAGAAGGTGTTCTTGCTCTCAGAAAAGCTTTGTTGAATGACAATATGGCGAGGGTAAGGCTGGCCTGTGCCGATTCTCTCTCTGTCATTGCGGATAAATCATCGCTGGATGATTTGATAAAAGCTCTCCAGGACGGAAATAAAGAAGTAAAAGAAAAAGTTATTTATGCGATAGGGAGAATGGGTGATAAAGAGGTCGTTCCCGCTTTGATAGAACTGCTTGGCGACGAAAGCGCGGATACGAGAAAAATGGTGGTTTATTCCATGGGGGAACTGCGCGATGAAAAGTGCACTCCTTATCTTATAAAAGCTACGATAGATTCCGACAGCGGCGTCAGAGCCGCTTCGGCAATATCGTTGGCGAAAATAGGGAATAAGTCGGTTACGCCTGAAATTATAGGAATGCTGAAAGATGAATCCCCCGACGTCAGAGTATCCGCCGTTATGGCAATCAATATTCTTAATGACAAGAGAGGGATTCAACCCATAATAGGGTTGCTCTCCGATATCAATCCTGACGTGAGAAGGATGACATTTGATACGTTGAAAAAAATGGATAAGCAGTCATTGACTCAGGGGTTGATAGCGGCGATGTCTTCATATGATGAAAGCACAAGAATCGACGCAAGCGCATGGCTTGCCGAAGTTGCGGATGTAAAAGCGGTGGAAACACTTATAAACGGGACAAAAGACAGAGTATGGCAGGTGAGATATTATTCCGCCGTTGCCCTGGGTAAAATCGGAGATAAAAGCGCGGAAAAACCGTTGAAAAAATTATTGGCCGATGAAAGAACAGACATAAGGGTTGAAGCGCTTAAAGCGCTTGGGAGGCTCGGAGACAGCTCTGCAGAACCCGTTCTTAAGGATATTATAATCAACTCCAGAGACAAAGTTGCCGTTGTCGAGGCTATTGAGGCTTTGGGTATTATAAAATCGTCCGATTCCGTAGGACTTCTTATTGAAAAGAGCCAGGATACAGACTCCGAAATATCAAGAGTAGCTTCAGAAGCTCTGCTTGGTTACGGCGACAAATTGTATGAATGTATGAATAGCGCGAGTCCCGATGCGCGAAAGAATGCGGTTGTGGCATTGGGAATTATGAGGAAAAAAGAATCGACGGCTTTTGTCATAAAGGGTCTTGACGACGAGAGTCCTCTTGTCAGAGCGGCGTCTTTACGTTCTCTTGAAAAGATAGGGGACAAGACTTTCGTGAAGAAGACGGTAAAGATGTTGGACGACCCGGATTCGAATGTAAAGATAGCTGCAATATCGTATCTGATTTTCTGCGGTAATTCGGGTGTGGTTGACCAGATTGCGGCAAAACTCAAAGACAGAGATTCTATGGTAAGAGCTGCGGCGATATATGCGGTAAGTGAGTTTAAGGCCAGTGAATATGGCAATGATATAATTAAAATACTTGAAAATGACCATCCTTATGTAAGATCCTGCGCGGCCGAAGCTCTGGGAAAGATAGGCACTGATGACAAGAAAACGCTGACAGCGTTATTTAACGCCTTGTCTTCGGATGAAAAGCTGGATGTCAGGTTAAAAGCGGCTTCTTCATTGAGGGATTTGACCGGAAAAGATTTTGGGTACAATGAGAACGCGGCGGCGGCGGAGAAATACAAAGCCGTTCAGGAATGGAAAAATTACCTGTCTGAACGTGAAGAAGAGTAATTTTCCGGTAATTACTTAGATTAAAGATGCGCGGGGCGGCGGGCGGTTTACTCCTCCGCCTCGTTTTTCCTTAAGTATAATTCTTTATCCCTGTTGATTAAATCTTCGTACAGCGCTGCGTGCAATATTCTTACCGCGGGTTGATTCTCATCGATTAAAAGAGATCTTTCGAAGATGGCATAAGCTGTTTCTTTATCGTTAAGTTTGAGAAGTAATATGCCTTGGGAGAAAAGAACCAATGTATTGGACGGAAAACGTTTGTGGAGTTTTTCCAGTTCGGTTATGGTGTATTGTATCAGAGTTGAACTGTCGGACTTGAACGAAGGAAAAACGTATTTCGAGAAGACATAATATACATTTGCCGTTTCATCTCCGGGTTTGATCTGAAGAGCTGTTTCAAGATATGTCCTGTCGTCGTCAACGAAAAAAAGAGCAATATAACCTTCCGTATTTCCGGGATCAAGTCCAATTGCTTTGCCCGCATCTTCCACGCACCGTTTTCTAAAGGAATTTCTTTTGCCGGACACCAGCGAGGATAAAACCGCGTAGGCCATTGCCCTTGATGAATAGAACTTGCTTATATCGGAATAGTTTTCTATTAATTTGTCCAGGATAGCTATTGCTTCCCTGGCATTTTCCGTTGCCTTATTCCTGAACACAGTATTTTTTTTATTACCGCTTTCCAGTGCAAGGGCTATGCTTTCCTGGAATATGGAACTTAGGGTTTTTGCATTAGTGAGCGCTTCCGCTTTTTTAAATTCCGCAATGTGTGTTTTATAGTCAGAGGTGTCCGCAAAAGTAATTTCCGCGGCGGCAACGAACAAAATAGCGTATAAACAGTGTAAGATTTTCATAAGGATATATGTTACCAGAAATTTTTATATTGACATCATTTTTTTTTAATATAGGATAAAACTTTATTTTGATACAATAAATGCGAAACAATCTTAAAAAATACAATCGGGAAAGGGCTTAAATTGTGATGGATAAAATTAATAAATCTTTTTTGCTGGGGCTCGGTTTTGATAACAAAGACGGGCATCTCAGGGTTACCAAAGGGGATAATTTTCAGCTTTACGGCGGCTCGGAAGAGACTCATGAGGCCATGCAGGAAAAAGCCATAAAATTCAATGAACAGCTTAGCAAAAAAGGCAAACATCTCGATGAAATTACCAAAAACGAATTTTTTGAAATCGCGGATAAAGTTGGATTGAAACGCCTGAAATAGATTTTGTTTCATAAATTTCCGGGGGTATTTGCCGAAGGAAAGGTGATGTGTTTTTGAAAAAAAGCGGTTTTGATAACGAGAGATATCTGAAAGAGCAAACTGCTGCTATCCTTGACAGAGTGACGCGTTTCAACAACAAGCTTTACCTTGAGTTCGGCGGTAAAATTATTTATGATTATCATGCCGCGCGTGTTCTTCCAGGATTTGATCCCAATGTAAAAATGCGTTTGCTCCGGCAATTGAAAGATGATGCCGATATCATCCTTTGTATATATGCGGGGGATATTGAAAGGAAAAAAATAAGAGCCGATTTCGGCATTACATATGATGTCGATTCCCTGAAGCTTATCGATGACCTCAGGGAATGGGATATTGATGTAACCGCTGTGGTTATTACGCGTTTCGATGATCAACCTTCTGCCAAAATTTTCAAGAACAAACTGGAACGGAGGGGTGTCCGTGTTTACACTCATAAGTTTACAAAAGGGTATCCTAACGACATAGAACTGATTGTCAGCGAAAAAGGATATGGCGCAAATCAGTATGTTCAGACCAAAAAACCCCTTGTGATAGTTACGGGCCCAGGTCCCGGAAGCGGAAAATTATCCACCTGTTTATCCCAAATTTATCATGACCATAAAAACGGTATTTTTTCCGGTTACGCTAAGTTCGAAACTTTTCCGATATGGAACATTCCGCTTGAACATCCGGTTAACGTTGCGTACGAAGCGGCGACCGCGGATATAAAAGATTATAACCTTATAGATCCTTTTCATAAGGATGCATACGGGGAAAACGCCGTTAATTATAATCGGGATGTTGAAGTTTTTCCTGTGTTGAAAAGTATATTTGACAGGATAGTGGGTGAGTCATTTTACAGGTCCCCGACGGATATGGGAGTGAATAAAGCCGGTTTCGGTATCATCGATGATAAAATTGTAAGGGACGCGGCGCGCCAAGAAATTATCAGAAGATATTTCAGGTATGCCTGTGAGTATGCCATGGGTCTTTCTGATAAGGATACGGTTGAGAGAGCGGAAAGAATTATGGGACAAGCCGGGCTTAAACCGGAAAACAGGAAAGTTGTGAAGCATGCCAGAAAAGCCGCGGAAACGGCCATGAAAGAGAAAAAAGGAAATGAAGGCATATATTGCGGCGCGGCGATCCAGCTGAAAGACGGTTCTGTAATAACCGGTAAAAATTCGGATCTTATGCATGCTTCTTCGAGTTTAATTCTAAACGCGGTTAAAGTTCTTGCCGGTATTCCCGACAGGATTCACTTGCTGTCTCCGAACATAATTGAGTCTATCGGGATATTGAAAATGCGCATTTCCAAAAATAAACATATAAGTATGAACCTTGAGGAGATGCTTATTGCCTTGAGCATAAGCGCGGCGACAAATACCGCTTCGCAGGCTGCGATGGAAAAATTGAGCGAACTGCAAAATTGCGAAATGCATATAACTCATATTCCCACTCCCGGAGACGAAGCGGGGTTGAGAAAATTAGGTATAAATATTACAAGTGACCCCGATTTTTCCACTAAATCGCTTTTTATTCCCTGATTTAACTTGACAGTAGCGTATATTTTGGTATATTTCTACCAAATCGGACAAAGGCGTCCTTCCTGAATGGGAGGACGCCTTTTTTTATTATCGATTGCCGGAATTGCCGGATAGGTTAGACTGAATGAGCAAATATATTTTTATAACGGGAGGAGTTGTATCCAGCCTAGGTAAAGGCATCCTTTCTGCTTCAATAGGCAAGTTGCTTGAGTCAAGAGGGTTGAAAGTTTCAGTTATTAAATGTGACCCGTATATTAACGTTGATCCGGGGACTATGAATCCATATCAGCACGGAGAAGTCTATGTGACGGAAGACGGAGCTGAAACAGATCTTGACCTCGGGCATTACGAAAGGTTTACATCCGCCAGAATATCCAGGGAAAACAATATCACTACTGGAATGGTTTATAATTCCGTGATAAAAAAAGAAAGGGATGGAATTTATCTTGGAGACACGGTTCAGGTTATCCCCCATATCACTGATGAGATAAAAAGCAGGATAAAAAAAGTTTCCGCGGGTCGCAAACTGGATGTGGTTATTGTGGAAATAGGGGGGACGGTCGGTGATATCGAAGGCCTGCCTTTTCTGGAGGCTATAAGACAGTTTAAACAGGATACCGGTTTAAAAAATGTGTTGAATATCCATTTAACGTTGGTTCCTTATCTGAAATCTTCCGAGGAAATAAAGACAAAGCCGACCCAGCATAGTGTTGGAAAACTCCGTGAAATAGGAATTCAGCCTGAAATAATCGTCTGTCGTTCGGAAAAATCGATTACAGAAGAAAGCAGGCAGAAAATATCTCTATTTTGCAATGTGGAAAAAGAAGCCGTTATACAGGCGGCGGATGTTGATTGTATTTATGAAGTTCCTTTACGGCTTAAGGAACAATGGCTTGATGAACTTATCGTCAGAAAACTTGATATTCCCGCATTTGACAGGGGACTTGATATATGGAAGAAAAATGTTGTTGACCGCGCTAAAAATCTGAAAAATGCGGTTAAAATCGCTGTTGTAGGAAAATATATATCTTTAAAAGACGCGTATAAGTCGATTTATGAAGCGCTTGATCACGCGGGCATTAAGAACAATGTTCTGGTTCAGACGGTTAAAATAGAATCTGAAAGTATAACAAAAGGGAATATCTGTAACATTCTGAATGGGGTGGACGGCATTTTAATACCCGGCGGATTCGGTATAAGAGGAACTGAAGGTAAAATTTCCGCTGTAAAATATGCGAGAGAAAGAAAAGTGCCTTTTTTTGGTTTGTGCCTGGGTATGCAGATGGCGGTGATTGAATATGCGAGGAATGTCTGCGGATTTGAAAAAGCGAATTCAACTGAATTTTCATCCGGTACTCCTCACCCTGTAATAAGCCTGATGGAACACCAGAAAAACACGAGACAGAAAGGGGCCACTATGAGGCTGGGAGCCTACCCCTGTAATATCAGAAATGATACTAATAGCTCCAAGGCATACAGGCGCAGACAGATATACGAACGGCACAGACACAGGTATGAATTTAATAACAGATACAGGAAGTCGATGGAGAAGAAAGGTATGGTGTTTGCCGGGACTTCGCCCGATCGCCGTTTGGTTGAGATAATAGAGGTAAAAAAGCACCCCTGGTTTGTCGCGGTGCAGTATCATCCGGAGTTTAAATCAAAACCCGATATGTCCCATCCTTTATTCAGGGATTTTATCGCAAGCGCATGGAAATACAAAAAAAGCAGGTCATAATGATATTTAACAGAAAAGCCAAGATCGCTTTTGAGTCCGGCAGGGTTTTCAGCGGTTTTGCATTTGGCGCCGAAGGAGAAGCGGCGGGCGAACTTGTTTTCAATACAAGTATGACGGGATACCAGGAGATCATTACAGACCCTTCGTATAAAGGGCAGATAGTACTTATGACATATCCTTTAATAGGGAATTACGGTCTTAATGAGGATGATGTTGAATCCGGAAAACCGTTCCTTGAGGGTTTTGTCTGCAGGGAATTTAGCCGTATAGCCAGCAGTTGGCGTTCTTGTATCGGGATTGAAGAGTATATGAAAAAAAACGGTATTGTCGGTATTGAAGGAGTTGATACCCGCGCTATCACTAGACATGTCAGGACAGCAGGAGCGATGAAAACGGTTATCTCAACCGTTGATTTTGACGAAGACAATTTGGTAGGCAAGGCAAAAAAGTCACGGGGGCTTGTCGGAGTCGATTTAGTCCGGGAAGTTACCCCGGCAAAATCCTATGAATGGAATAAAAGAGGAAAATTCAATGTGGTTGTCATAGATTGCGGCGTAAAATTTAACATATTGAGGATACTTGATAAGAAAGGATGTAAAGTGGTCTGTGTTCCGGCGAAAGTTTCTTTTGGAGAAATAGAAGCTTTAAAACCTGACGGCGTATTGCTTTCCAATGGGCCGGGGGATCCTGAAGCTGTTTCCTATGTTGTAAACACCGCGAAACAGATGTTAGGAAAATTTCCCTTATTTGGCATATGTTTAGGGCATCAGATTCTCGGCCTGGCTTTAGGCGGAAAGACATATAAACTGAAGTTCGGACATCATGGCGCAAATCACCCTGTTAAAGATTGTATGACCGGGGAAATTTTTATTACATCTCAGAACCATGGGTTCAATGTCGATATTGCAGCTCTCAGTCAGGATGAAATTGAGGTTACTCACCTGAACCTCAATGACAATACTGTCGAAGGAATAAGGCACAGAAAAGTTCCGGCTTTTTCCGTCCAATTTCATCCCGAAGCTTCTCCCGGGCCGCATGAAGCATCTGCTCTTTTTGATATTTTTATTAAAGATATGGAGAGGAACCGTGCCGAAGCGTAATGACATAAAAAAAATACTTATTGTGGGTTCCGGTCCAATAGTTATCGGGCAAGCGTGTGAATTTGATTATTCAGGCACACAGGCCTGCAAGGCCCTTAAGGAAGAGGGATATGACGTAATCCTGTTGAATTCGAATCCGGCGACTATAATGACGGATCCTTCGATGGCTTCAAAAACTTTTATTGAACCCATTACGCCTGAAATAACGGCAAAAATTATTGAGAACGAACGTCCCGACGCAATCCTTCCAACGCTTGGGGGGCAGACTGCTTTAAATGTGACTATTAAATTATGTGAATCGGGAGTTCTTGATAAATTCGATGTCAAGATGATTGGTGCGGATTATAAAGCCATAAAAAAAGCGGAAGACAGGCAATGTTTTAAAGAGGCAATGAAGCGGATAGGGCTTGACCTTCCACAAAGCGGGATCGCGTACAACATGGACGAAGCCGTTTCCATAGCGGGGAAAATAGGTTATCCCCTGATAGTGAGGCCGAGTTTTACTCTCGGCGGAACCGGCGGCGGTGTGGTTTTTGATGAACAGGAATTCATGAATATAGCCGGAAACGGACTTAAAAATAGCATGATAAGCGAGATTCTCATAGAAGAATCTGTTCTGGGTTGGAAAGAATATGAACTGGAAGTTATGAGGGACTGCAAGGACAATGTGATAATAATATGCTCGATAGAAAACCTTGATCCTATGGGAGTCCACACGGGAGACAGTATAACAGTGGCTCCGGCGCAGACTCTTTCGGATATTGAATATCAAAAAATGAGAGATGCCTCAATAAATATAATACGGGAAATCGGAGTTGATACAGGAGGGTCTAATATACAATTTGCTGTTAATCCGAAAAATGGCCGGATGGTGGTTATCGAGATGAATCCCCGTGTTTCGAGATCTTCGGCTCTGGCTTCCAAAGCGACCGGTTTCCCGATCGCAAAAATCGCGGCGAAATTAGCTGTCGGCTACAGACTCGATGAATTAAGGAACGATATTACGAAAGAAACGCCCGCTTCTTTTGAACCCGCGCTCGATTACTGTGTTGTAAAGGTGCCCCGGTTTAATTTTGAAAAATTCCCGGAAGCTGATCCAAGACTCGGGGTTTCCATGAAATCTGTCGGTGAAACAATGGCTATAGGGCGGAATTTTAAGGAAGCGCTTCAAAAAGCTTTAAGGGGGCTTGAAATAGGCGTCAGCGGACTTTGCCTTAATAAAACAAGAAAATATCAGAAGGATGTGCTGGTTAAAAAGCTTGAAATTCCCGGTCACGAAAGGATATTTTTTATTAAAGAAGCTTTGGAAAGGGGTTTCTCCATAGATACAATCAATGGCCTCACCGGAATAGACCCGTGGTTTATAGATAATATCAAGCAGATTGTCGAATGTGAAAAATTAATAAAGGACAATAAGCTCGAGTCCATAAGCGCGGATACCATGAGGTATATAAAACAGCTCGGGTTCAGTGACGACCAGATAGCGGAGCTTACCGGAAGCGATGAAATGACTGTTCGGACTGTGCGCAGAATAAGGGGCGTTAATCCCGTTTTTAAGCTTGTTGATACCTGCGCCGCTGAATTCGAAGCGTATACTCCTTATTATTATTCGACATATGACGAAGAAGATGAGGCGAGGATATCCGGAAATAAAAAAATAATGATACTCGGAGGAGGTCCGAACCGGATCGGACAGGGAATAGAGTTTGATTATTGTTGTTGTCAGGCCGCATTTGCGTTAAGAGAAGCCGGTTATGAAACTATTATGGTCAATTCCAATCCCGAAACGGTATCTACGGATTTTGATACTTCCGATAAATTATACTTCGAACCACTGACATTTGAAGATGTGATGAATATTATCGATTCCGAAAAGCCCGATGGTGTTATCGTTCAGTTCGGTGGGCAGACACCTCTTAATCTGGCGAGAAAACTTCAGAAAGCCGGAGCTCCGATTTTAGGGACAAGCGTGGATTCCATAGACAGGGCGGAAGACAGAGACCAATTTTCTGAAATGATAAAAAAATTAAAAATTAACCAGGCTCCCAATGGAGTTGCCGATTCTACGGAAGCCGCTTTAAAACATGCAGGAAAGATAGGGTATCCCGTGCTTGTAAGGCCTTCATATGTGCTTGGCGGCAGGGCTATGAAAATAATCTACAGCGATGACGATATGAAAACTTTTATGGAGGAAGCGGTATCGGCTTCTTCCGAAAAACCCGTGTTAATCGATAAATTCATTGAGGATGCAATAGAAGTGGATGTCGATGCTGTTTCTGACGGGGAAAATACTTATATCGGCGGTGTGATGGAGCATATCGAATATGCGGGTATTCATTCGGGTGATTCCGCGTGCGTAATTCCCCCTCATACTATCAGTGATTTTGTCATAAGGAAAATCGAGATAAATACAGCGGCCATTGCCGGTGAATTAAAGGTTGTAGGACTGCTCAATATACAGTATGCCGTGAAAAAGAATTCGGTGTTTGTCCTTGAAGTAAATCCCAG